>JANLWK010000053.1:0-16212 GCA_031364505.1 Candidatus Eiseniibacteriota bacterium
GCGATCAGCGCGATGAGCACCGCGGCGACGCCGAGGCCGAGCAGGTCGGCCTGGGTGTTGCGAAGGAATGCCGTCTCGGCGTCGAACGAACGCTGCATGACGTAGAACTGCTTCTGCTCCGGGCGCGAGCGCGGCAGCGCGCTGACGAGAGTCACGTACAGGTGGCGATGTCCCTTGAGCTCGGCGATCGTGCCGGACACCGGTGCCTCGGCGTCGCGCTCGACGAGTCCGTTCACGGCCGTGACGACCGCGTCGCAATCGTCGCGGTCGTCGAGTGTGCTCCCGGTCACGGTTCCACCCGACACGAAGGTCACCTCGCTGCGGGTCAGTTGCCGGAGCTGGTCGGCCAGCTCCGCGTCGATGCGCGCACCGAGCACGAGCGCCCCGACGCGGCGGCCGCCGGCGAACACCGGCGTCACGAACACCTGGTAGTGGGCGTGCGGCTGGGCGAGGATGATCGACGCCGGCCCCGACGCGAGCGCGGCCGCGACGAAGGCCTCGCGGCCCTGTGCGTCCGTCCGGTCGCGGCCCACGGAGGCGATCAGGCGCCCGGCGGCGTCCGTCACTTCGAAGAGGTCGGCCTGCGTGATGGTGTTGAAGTCGCGGGCCACGCCCTCCACCGTCTTCCGCAGTTGCGAATCGCGGTACGAGCCGGGGATGGCGAGGACCGAGAAGAACTTGGGATCCTGCACGGTCATGCGGCTCGCCACGGCGAGCGACTGGGCCCGCGAGCCGAGCAGCTTGTCGAGCACCGCGGAGGCTCGTTTGAGATCCTCGTGAATGTTCTGGTGGACGTTCTGGGTGATGCTGCGGTTGACGATCCACAGCGTGAAGAACGCCAGCGACACGAGTGGCAGCACCGTGAAGGCCATGATCTTCCAACGCAGGCGGAGGCGCATGGCTAGACGGCGAAGCTCACGAGCGTCAGGGCGAGTGCTGCGGATGTCCGTGCATTCATCGGGAGCCGGTCCATGGCCAGGGCACGCGGGGCAGAGACACCCGCATCACCCCAGTTTTCGGCTCCCACAAGGGGGTGCTTGAGCCTCGCGGACACGCGATTCGAGGTCGCCGACGCTGGCGATCGCGTTCGAAATAGGATGAGGGATGAGCTGTAACGTATTGCCGAGTCAGGACTCAACGCCTCGTCATGACGTCGATGGCGTCGCCGCGGCGTCAGCGCAGCTTCGTCAGAGCCGCCTGGAGTTTGCCGAACGACACGGTGTCACGCGGGCTGTAGGCGAGATCCGTGTAGGCGATCTTGCCCGCCTTGTCGACGACGAACACCGTGCGGCGGTCATGGCCGCTGGCCTCGTTGTACGAGCCGTAGAGCTTCGCCACGTCGTGCCGGTGGTCGGACGCGAGCTTGAACGGCAGATGGTGAAACTTCGCCCACTCGTAGTGCGAGTTCACGTAGTCGCCGCTCAGCCCGATCACCTCGGCGTCGAGCGCACCCAGCGCGCTGAAGTTGTCGCGCAGCGCGCACACTTCCTTCGTACAACCGCCACTCCAATCGGCGGGGTAGAACGCGAGCACGACGTTGCGCTTGCCGGCGAACGACGCCAGCGACAGCGAATCGTCCGCGATCGAATCCTGCGTCGCGTACGGAAGCGCGAAGCCGGGCGCGACGTCGCCGACCTGCGGTCCGCCCGCCGCGTCCGCGAGCGCCAGGCTGGCCGATGCCACGAGCAGCAGTCCCATGATCATCCGTCCCATGGCCATGAAATTCATCTGAGCTCCGATGGTGAGACGTTGCGCGGCGCGTGAAGATGGGCGAAGAAACGATCGGCAGAGTACACCGTGGGAACGTCCCGACGCACCTCAGACCTTGATCGCGCGCGACATCAGGTAGGACTGGCGCACGACATTCATCTCGTGGAATTCCGCGACCAGTGATTCGAATTCGCGGCGGAATGTCTCGAGTCTCGCCGGGTCGGATGCCGCGAGCGCCTGGACCAGCTTGATCACCGGCCCGGACGTCCGCTCACTCATTGTCCGCTGGTGCTGCGGGCTCAGCGTACCGACGAGCATGACCTCGCGGTCGAACACGAGATCCCGGACGGCGCTGCCCAGCCGTTCGCGGACGATCGCGGGGTCGCCCCACTGGACCGGCGGCGAGACGCCGGGCGGCGGAGGCGGCGTGAAGCGCGACAGGAGCGAGAACATGCGCCCGACGTAGTGGTCCGGCGGCCAGGTGGAGAACGCGATCGTGCCCCCCGGCTTGAGCACGCGCAGCATCTCGCCGAGCGCGACCTCGGGGCGGGGCGCGAACATGTGTCCGAACTGGCTGATCACGACGTCGTATTCGCGATCGCCGAACGGCAGAGTTTCGACATCGGCCTCGCGCCACTCGACCGCGACTCCGGCAATCGACGCGTTGTCGCGCGCCTGCTCGAGCAGCTCGGGCGTCAGGTCGGCGCCCGTCACCGTGGCGCCCGCTCGGGCCGCCGTAACGGCCGCGACGCCGGTACCGCAACCGACGTCCAGCACGCGTTGCCCCGGCCCGATCCGCGCGAAGCGGACGAGGCGCGCTGCCGTCGGCGTGGTGAAGGTCGCGAGGGGGCCGAAGTTGGCCCAGGCGGCGCGCTGGCTGGCCTTGAACGCATCGAGCGCGTCGACGGCGGGCGGAGTGTTGGTGGGGGATGTCATCGTTGCCTCCGGTGGTTCGGACGTGAATGCCCGGAGTCTAGGCAACACGCGACCGCTCCGCCACCCTCCAGCGCCGCTGGCGCGGGGGCGCGCGAAGAGGGTTCCGCATGAAACTCTTACATGGCGATTGCGGACGATGTTTCAAATCCGTGGACCCCACCTGCACGCAGGCCCTCGCAAGTCGTTATTCGCGAGCGCGCCCGCGTCGGGCGCCGGAGGCACATCGCTGGCACGCGAGCATCCGGCAACACATGGCCGACAGGTCGCATGCATCGTGGGTGCGGCACCCGCCGCGTCTGACAACCAGGAGGTCGATTGTGAATTCGAGCCATTGGATGCGCTCCGTGCTGATTGCGGCGGTGATGATGGTGATGGCCGCGACGTATGCGGCCGCCGGCGTCTCAGACGCGTGGATTTCCACCAAGGTCAAGATGTCCCTGATCGCCTCGTCGCAGGTGGGCGGGCTGCCGATCGACGTCGACACCGACGAGGGCCGCGTCACGCTGAGCGGCAAGGTGCCGACGAATGCCGAGAAGCTCGCCGCGACGCGCATCGCCAAGCGTGGGACGGGCGTCGTATCCGTTCGCAACCTGCTCCAGGTGGTTCCGGCCAGCCGCCGCAAGGCCGTCGACCGCAACGACGATCAGGTCAAGGACGCCGTGGTGCAGGCGCTGCGGGACGAGCCGGCCCTGTCGAACAGCAACATCGACGTCGAATCGGTGAATCGGGGCGTCGTCGTGCTGTCGGGTCGCGCCGCGTCGCTATCCGATCATCTGCTCGCGCTCGAGGTCGCGAACGCCGTGCCGGGCACCCGCCAGGTGTCGTCTCGAATCGACAGCCCGGACGAGTACGCCGACCGTGAAGTGTGGTACGACCGCGACGCGCGGGACGATCACGCGAGCGACGGCAATCGCGTCACCGACTCGTGGATCACGGCCAAGACGAAGATGAGCCTGATGACCGATCGCGTCATGCCGTCCAGCGACATCAACGTCGACACGCATCGCGGCATCGTCACCCTGTTCGGCACGGTGCCTTCCGATGGCGCCAAGACCCGCGCCGTCCAGATCGCCCGGAGGATCGCCGGGGTTCACGATGTGAACGACGAACTGCGCGTCGTGTCGCGGAACTACAGCGCGAGCAGCCGCGACGACCGGCAGATCCAATCGTCCGTGAACCAGCGTATCGACCGCGCGAAGCTCGACGGCGAGAACATCGACGTCGACGTCAAGAGCCGGGCGGCGCGTCTGACCGGCACCGTGAACCACCGTTCCGACATCTACACCGTCGTCTCGATCGTCGCGCACACCCCGGGTGTCGAGCGGGTCGTGAATGACCTGCGTGTCAACGAACACGAGGCGAGCAACTGATTGTGCCGAGAAGCGTGTTGATCGAGTCGGGCGCGGGTCGACTGAGATCCGCGCCCGCTCTGCTTCAGCAGGCGAGGGCCTGCCGCACCATCATGCATTGACATCGTGGGTGGCGGGCTCGCCGATCACGGCGCGCACGACGTGGGGCCGGCCGTCGTCATGCCAGGGGATGGCCCGGGGATCGACCGGTTCGCCGTCGAGCTCGATCTCACCGATCCCGCGGCTCCGGTGTTCGGGGTTCTCGACGCGGATCTCGTAGGTCGACGCCCCACGGCGGAGCACCGCGGTGAAGCCCGGCCACGCGGCCGGAATGCACGGCTGCAGCGAGAGCGTGTCCCCCTGGCGGCGAAGGCCGAGGATGCTCTCGAGCCCGGCGCGGTACATCCACGATGCCGAGCCGGTGTACCAGGTCCATCCGCCGCGTCCCGCGTGCATGGGATGGGCGTAGACGTCCGCCGCCACGACGTAGGGCTCGACCTTGTATCGTTCCAGCTCGCCCGCGGTGCGCGTATGGTTGATGGGGTTCAGCATGTGGAACAGCTCGACGGCCTCGTCACCGTTCCCGAGTGCGGCGATCGCCATCACCATCCATAGCGCGGCATGCGTATACTGGCCGCCGTTCTCGCGCACGCCGGGGACATATCCCTTGATGTAGCCGGGGTCGCGAGCGGCGTGATCGAACGGCGGCGTGAGCAGCAGGACGACGCGGCCGTCGCGGCGGACCAGCTGGCTCCGGGCCGAGTCCATGGCGCGCTCGGCTCGCGCGGCGCCGCTCTCGGACAGGACGCTCCACGATTGCGAGATCGCGTCGATCCGGCACTCCTCGTTCTGGGCGGATCCCAGCGGCGTGCCGTCGTCGTAGTAGGCGCGGCGGTACCACGCGCCGTCCCAAGCCTGCTCGATGGCGTGGAGCAGGCGGTCGCGATCGGCGCGGCAGCGCGCCGCGCGCTCGCCGTCTCCGCGCGAGTCGGCGAGGACGGCGAAATCCTTCAGCACCTTGCAGGCGAACCACCCGAGCCACACGCTCTCGCCCCGGCCCTCGGCGCCGACGCGGTTCATGCCGTCGTTCCAGTCGCACGATCCCATCAAGGGCAGGCCGTGCGCCCCAGCCGTGATGCCGCGATCGAGTGCCCGGGTGCAGTGCGTGTACAGTGTTCCGCTCTCGGCGGCGACCCCGGGTTGCCCGAAGGCCTCGTGCTCGTCCGGCCCCAGGGGCGGACCCTCGAGGAACCGGACCGGCTCGTCGAGCACGCCGGCGTCGCCGGTCGCTTCGACGTAGCGCGCGACGGCGTAGGGAAGCCACAGCAGATCGTCCGAGCAGCGCGACCTCAGGCCGGCGCCCGTGTGCTCGTGCCACCAGTGCTGGACGTCGCCCTCGACGAACTGCCGCGCGGCCGCCCGCAGCACGTGCTCGCGGAACAGGTGGGGTGCAGCGAACGTGAGCGCGGTCACGTCCTGCAACTGGTCGCGGAAACCATAGGCGCCACCGGGCTGGTAGAACGCCGTTCGCGCCCACTGCCGGCACGCGATCGACTGAACGAGCAGCCAGCGGTTCATCAGCATGTCGAACGAGTCGTCGGGTGTGCGGACCTGGACCGCGCCGGTGAGCTCGTCCCACATGCGTTCAACTGCGCCGATGGCGTCGAGCGCGGCCTCGACACCGCCGAAGCGCCGAATGCATGCGCGCGCCGACGCCTCGTCCCGTTCCTGGCCGAGCAGCATGACCACCTGCCGGTGCTCGCCGGGAGCCAGCTGGACCTCGGTGTGCAGCGCGGCGCACGGCTCGAGGCCGACGCCGAAGCGGCCGGCGAGCGAGGCGCGCCGCAACGCGGCGGGAGCCTGTACGGTGCCGTTGCGGCCGATGAACTCCATGCGGTCGCCGGTCGCCGAACGCGGCGAGGTGATGCTCGCGAAGGCCACGCGTCCGCGAAACGGGGCCTCGTAAGCGTTGCGCGCGAAGACGGCTCCGGTGTCGGGATCGTGGCTCGTCACGACATGCGTGTGGTCCCGCGGCGGCCCGAGTACCCACTCCTGGTAGTTGAACACACCGAGGCGGCGGCGCCGCGGACTCTCGTTCGCGACGGTCAGCAGTGCCAGGCGCACGGGCTCCGTCGGGTGCACGTAGACGGCCAGTTCGTGGCGGATCCCGTGGCGCGCATGCACGTAGCGCGTGACGCCGGCGGCGTGGCGCACGAGCCAGCGGCCGTCCGACGGGGTGCGGCGCATGGCGCCCGGGGTGAGGCCCCAGGCGGTACCGCGCTCCTCGTCGCGCAGGTAGAACGCCTCGCCGCTGGCCTCGGTCACGGGGTCGTTGGCGAACGGCGTCAGGCGATTCTCGCGGCTGTTCCCGGCCCACGTGTACGAAGGGCCGGCGACGGTGAGGACCGAACCGAATCCGGGATTGGCGAGCACGTTCGCCCACGGCAACGGCGTCTCGGCATCGCCGTCGAGCACGGTCACGTACTCGCGGCCGTCGGGGGTGAAGCCGCCGCGGCCGTTGTGGTTCAAGAGCGCGGGCTCGTCGATGGTGCGAGACGGCTCGGGTGCGAATCCGTCCGTCCGCGGGACGTCGAGCATGGGCGGCATCGACGGCTCGGCATAGGAACGGTCGAGCTGGTCCTCGAGCGTACCGGCGTCGCCATGCAGCATGGCGCGGGCGACGGCGTAGAGCAGCGCGTGATCCGACTCGGGCAGGCCGTCCCCGCGCAGCAGGAACGTGCCGCCGGGACGGTCCTTCCACATGCCCCACGGGCCGACGCGCAGCAGTTCCTCGAGGCGCTCGTGCATCTCGTCGCGATAGCTCGCCGGATGATCGTTGAGCACGACGACGTCGGCGCCGAGCCCCTTCATGCGCCAGTACTCCTGCGCGCGCAGCACCTGCCGCACGAGGTTCGTATCGTCGGGCTCCAGCACGCGCACGAGCAGGATCGGGAGGTCTCCCGAGATGCCATGACCCCACAGCTCGTTCATGCCGAGCGTATTCCCCGCCCGCAGGGAAGGCTCGGCGGCGAGCGAACGGTCGCTGTGGAACACGCGTGACGCGAGGCGCTCGTAGAGCTGCGCCTCGTCGTGCGACATGCCGAGATGGCGGAGCGCGATCGCGAGCTGGGTGCCGGCGAGGGCGAACGTCCGCGATGACGACGACGGATCCTGGTACTTCATGCACAGCGCGAGCGCGGCGTCGCGGTCGGGCGCGAGGCCGGTCGTGAAGGTGATGCGCGCGAATCCGCCGGGAATGAGTCGAATGCGCTGCCGAAGGCTCAGGATCGGGTCGAGCACCGCGCCCGTCGTGCCGGAGAGCGGCCGCCCATCGAGGGCCACCGGATCGCGCACCGTGCGCCCACGCCCGATGAAGCGGGCCCGGTCGGTCTCCCACTCGAGCGCGCTGTGTGCCCGGCCCTCGAGACTCAGGACGTGCAGCGCCCACTCCCCGGGATCGTTCGGCGACCGGCGCCGCCTGCCGCACAGCAGGGAGGCGGTGTCCGGCCGGGCTTCGGTCTCGAGGAACAGCTTGCCGAACACGGGATGTGCCAGGTCCTCCGCCAGGCCCGCCAGCGCCACCTCGACGTAGCTCGTGATCTCGATCTCGCGCACGCGCGTGCCACGGTTCGACAGCGACAGGCGGCGGACCTCGACGTCGTCCTCGGGCGACACCGCGATCTCGAGCACGCTGTCGATCTCGAAGGCGCGCTGGCGGTAGGTCACCCGGTCCGCCAGGAACGTGGTGCGGATCTCCTCGGCACGGCGGCAGGTCGGCTGGTGCGTGGCCGACCACACCTGGCCCGTCCGCACGTCCCTCATATAGAGGAACTGGCTGCCCGGGTCGGTCACCGGGTCCAGGCGCTGCCGGGTCACCGCGCGACCCCGACACAGGCTCGCCCCGCCGCCCGCATGCGTGACGGTGGTGACGTACCGGCCGTTCGACAGGAACGCGGCATGGGGATATGCCCCGTCCGGCACGCGGAACCGGCGCGGCGCGAGCGCCATGACCGGCGGCGCGACGTGCGTGACCTCGGCGGGGCGCGGGCGCGTGACGGGCACGTAGGACGGCACGCGCTCCTGCAGCAGCAGCTCCGTCGCCTGGACCCGGGGGTCGGAGTGGAAGCGCGACACCATGACGTCGTCGAGCACGGTGTTCGCGATCGCGACGAGCGACATGCCTTGATGGTGGGCGAAGAACGCGTGGACGCGCGCCCCGCGCTTCGCGTCGAGCGCCGGGGGTGCGGTGTCCGCGGGCACCGGCTCCTTGGGATCGTAGTCGAGCGCCTCGACGTAGCCGTAGCGCCCGATCGCTCCCTCGCGAGCCAGGCGCCGGAGGTTCGACACGGCCGGACCTGGCGCCACCATGGTGGCGAGCGCCGTCGCATACGGGGCGATGACGAGATCCTCCGCCAGCCCGCGCTTGAGTCCGAGCGCGGGAACTCCGAACGCCTTGTATTGATAGTTGCCCGCGCGATCCGTGACCCCGAAGGCGGACTCCGAGACGCCCCACGGGATGCCGTGTCGCTGGCCGTGGGCGATCTGCGCGCGCACGGCGGCGCGGCAGGACTCCTCGAGCAGCGTCTCGGAGTACTCGCGCATGAGCAGCAACGGCATCAAGTACTCGAACATGGAGCCGCTCCACGACACGAGCGTCGGCGTGCCGGTCACGCTGAACAACGATCGTCCGAGCTGGAACCAGTGCTCCTGCGGGACGTCGCCGCGCGCGATGGCGAGGAAGCTGGCCAGTCGCGCCTCGGAGGCCAGCAGGTCGTAGTAGGAGGAGTCGAGCCGTCCGGGCCCGTCGGCGTCGGCGAGCCGGTATCCGATCGCGAACAGCCGGCGATCGGGCACGTAGAGAAAGCGGAAGTCCGGCCGGTCGGCCAGCGACTCCGCGTGCGCAGCCAGTTCGCCGAGGGCCTCGGACTCGCCGGGTTCCTCCTCGGCGCCGCGCGCCACGACGTCGCGGAGCGCGTGTGCCCAGTACAACGCGTCGTCGGCCTCGGCGGTTCCCGGCGGGGCGCTCTCGAGCGCCTGGATCAGCTGGTCCGCCACGGCGCTGGCGCCGGCTTCGACCGCGGCTCGCGCACCCTCGCCCGAAACGCGGCGCTCGTAGCCCCCCAGCTCGCGGCCGGCGGTGTTCATGCGCTGCTGGAGCGCGCGGTCGCGGGTCGATCGCGCGAGGGCTTCGACGGCATCCCGGGCGAGGGCGAGCGTATCGACGAACGCCGCGCGCCGCGGCCCGTCCCCGCGCGGTTGCCGGGCGAGTCCGCGCAGTCCCTCGGCGAGCGCGATCAGCGCCCCGACGAGGTTTCCGCTGTCCACGGTCGATATGTAGCGCGGCGCGAGGGGCGCCAGCGTCAGCGTGTCGTACCAGTTGAACAGGTGGCCCTCGTGGTCCTCGAGCGAGGCCAGGGTCTCGAGGGTGCGCGCGACGCGTTCGCGGAGCGTCCGGGTCGTGATGAAGCCGAAGTCGTGGGCGGCGAGGGTCGCCAGCAGCGCCATACCGATGTTCGTCGGCGACGTGCGATGCGCCACGCGGACCTCGGGCGTCGCCTGGACGTTGTCCGCCGGCAGCCCGTGATCTTCGTCCGTGACGTGCGTCTCGAAGTAGCGCCACGTGCGCCGGGCGATGCGCCGTAGCATGGCGCGTTCGGCGGGCTCGACGGTGCGCACGCGGCGGGCCGCGGGCCGGCTCAGCCAGTAGGCGATCGCCGGGGAGGCGCCCCACAGCACCAGGAACGGGATCGCCGTCGACAGCGGCCGGACGAGGCTCGCGATCGCGAGGAACGTCGCGAGCGCCAGCGCCGGGCCGGCCCACATGCCGCTCCAATGGCGGCGCAGATCCAGCAGGCCCGCCACGCGCGCGGAGGCCGCGGCCGCCGTCTCCCATTCGAGCAGGCTACGGCGCGTGATGACGAGACGCACCAGGGTGAGCACGATCGCGCGCAGCATCTGCTCGGCGTGGAACGCCAGCAGCGTGGTGTCGAGCACGACCTGGGCCGTCGCCGTTTCGATCTCGTCGCGGACGTCATGGAGGAACACGAGGAAAGGCTGCTGAGGGCGTGGACCTCGGAGGGCGCGCACCAGCTGCGCGAGTAGCGGGAATCCCAGCACGAGCATGACGGCGCCCACCCAGACGCGCGTCCGGCCCGGGAACCACACCCACGTGGAGACGAGCAGCGCCACGATGGCCGGGGCGAGCAGGCTGCGGCGCAGGTTGTCGAAGATCTTCCAGCGGCTGATCAGCGGGAGGCGGCTGCGTTGCAGACCCCGCGGCGTCGGAACCCACGGGAACAGCCATGCCAGGATCTGCCAGTCGCCGCGCACCCAGCGCTGCTGTCTCGCCGAGTGCGACAGCACGCTGGCGGGGAAGTCGTCGACCACCTCGACGTCCGATACGAGTGCCGCCCGCGCATGCAGCCCCTCGAACAGGTCGTGCGACAGCAGCGCGTTCTCGGGGACGCGATCTTCGAGCGCCGCCATGAACGTGTCGACATCGTAGAGTCCCTTGCCGGCGAAGATGCCCTCGCCGAACAGATCCTGGTACGTGTCCGACACGGCGCGCGTGTACGGGTCGACTCCGGTGTGGCCGGCGTACACGCGCGCGAACGACGACCCGGCGGCACTCGCCAGCGTGACGCTCACGCGCGGCTGGAGGATGCCGTAGCCGCGGGTGACGCGGCCGGCGCGCGGATCGAAGCGCGGCGCGTTGAGGGGGTGCTCGATGATGCCGATAAGCTGGCGCGCGGCGTCCCGCGGCAAGCGCGTGTCGGCGTCCAGCGTGAGGACGTAGCGGATCTCCGCCGGCCGCACGAGCTCCCCGACCGTGACGCGGAACGTCGTGTCGGTCGCGCCGCGCAGCAAGCGGTTGAATTCCTCGAGCTTCCCGCGCTTGCGCTCCCATCCCATCCAGGCGCCTTCCGTCGCGTTCCAGATGCGCGGGCGATGGAACAGGAAGAATCGCGATCCCACGCTCGCACGATGCCGGTCGTTGAGTGCCGTGATGCCTTCCACGGCGGCCGCCAGGATGTCCGCGTCCTCCGGGCGCTCCTCGGCGATCGAGTCCCGGAAGTCGGTGAGCAGCGCGAAGCCCAGGTGCGGATCCGGGTTCGCGAGCGCCTGCACCTCGAGCCGCTCGACCAGGTGCCGTGCCCCCTCGACGCTCGTCAGCAGCGTGGGAACGACGACCATCGTGCGCGCGGTCGAAGGAATGCCGCTCGCGGTGTCCAGGCGCGGCAGGCGGCGCGGAGGAGCGAAGCGGTGCACCACGTTCTGGATCAGCGCGATCGCGAGCTGGCTGGCGGGCAAGGCGAGCAGGGCGGCGATCGTGGCGAGTGCGCCCCCGTGCGCGCCGCGCGCGCGAGCGTAGGCGAGCCCGGCCGCGACGAGTCCGGACGTGACGAGGCCGATCGTGCCGAGATAGCTGACCGTGGCGTGCGCGAACACGGCGCGCCGCACGCGCCCCGCCGGCTTCGGGCGGTACTCGACCTCGCGCTCGAACGCCCGCCGGCCGTCGCCGATCAAGTAGTGCCCGACGTGCCCGCATCGGCGATCGTCGGGATGGGACTGTGCGCCCCGGCGCGCGCACTCGACGACGCGCTCGGCCACGGCCACCTGCGCCTCGCCGCCCGGGCGGGCCAGCTCTTCGACGGCCTGGCGATATCGGTCGCGGCTCGTGAAGTCCATGCGGCCGTAGGTTCCCGACGGATCGAGTCGCAGCACCTGGTCGAGCAGGCTCACGCGCTCGATCGCCTTGCTCCAGTCGAGCGTCGCCACGAGCCTCAGGCTCGTGATGGCGTTTCCCATGGAGGCGTGCCCGGTCGTCTGGCGCTGGTGTTCGGCGCGCGTGGCGTCGTCGATGCGGCGGCCGGTCTCGGCCAGCCGCGCCTCGAGCGCGGAGCGAAGGTCGGCCGCCCGGGGCGCCATCTCACGCATGCGCTGCTGCAGCCGCACGACGAACGCATCCGAGATCTCTGCCGGCATCGCGGGCATCGGCCCGTCACCCGCCGTTTCGAAGCGCGTGTACAGGGTGTCGGCCGCCAGATCACCGACCTCGGCTTCGAGGATCTCGTCGGCGAGGCCGCGCAGGTGCTCGAGCAATGCTAGTTCGAGCATGCTCGGCCAGGCCCACAGTTCCCCGAGCGACAACGGGGCCACGGTCTGGTAGGCGTTGAGGAAGCGCGTCAGCCGCGGGAGGTCGAACCGCGCGTCGCTGTGACGCACGAATACGACCGCCATGGCATGGATGCGCGCCGTGCCCCGCTGCCCCGGCCGGTCGAGCTTCGGCAGCTCCATGAAGTACCGGCGCGGCAGGTGATTGCGGACGTCGCGGATCGCCGCTTCGATCTCGTGGAAGTTGTCGAGCAGCCACTCGGCGGCCGGCTCGACCGCCTCGCCACGGCGGACGGCGCGGACGAGCGCCTGGTAGGCAGCACGGAGCCGCCGGGCATTGTCGAGGAGGCGGGGGAGCACGGGCCGCACGTGGCGGCGGGGATCCGCCGCCAGCCTGTCGGCGGCGGCCTGGCTCCGGGCTCGTTCTTCGAGGTGCTCGATGCTGAGCAACTCGCCCCGCAGCGGACCCGCGTCATGCGAAGGCACCCCACGCTTCGATCGGGCGACATCGGCGCGGGTCATGGAGTTCCGAGCGAGCATCGACCGTGCCGGGGGGGGCCGCACGGTGAGATGGGCAGATGGGATACTTTGTACGTCGTCCGATTGAACTTCGTACACGCCCACGTGTAATTCCTACAGGACGGCACGGCTGGACGAATTCCACGCGCTTCATCCCATTCCGCACCGCGGGCATGGCTTAGGCAGTTTGCCACTATCTGGCATGGGGGGTGCTGTGCGCTTCGAGCATGGAGCCACGGACGGAACACCGCGGAGCGCTCGGGCGCACACGCATCCGGCGCCTTGGGCTGCTCACCGGATTCGCGCTGCTGGGTCTCGCTGTGACCATGGTGATCTGGTGGACCGCGATGAAAGACTCGCAGCAGCGGGCGGCCGTGACGCTGAACACGGTGGCGCGCGAGATCCACGGTGTGCTGAACGTCCGTGTCGACCGCCACATGGAAGCGCTCCGGAACCTCGCGCTGTTCTGGCAGTTGCACGGACTCTTGTCCCAGGAGGCCTGGGACTTCAATTCCGAGATGATGATCCGTAATTTTCGCGGGATCGAGTCGATCGCGTGGGTCAACGGGCAGACCGGAGCGTTCCGCTTCGCGGCCCGGGACTCCGGCGCCCGGCTGAGCCCGGAGGTGATCCGCATGGCGTTGGCTCGGGCCCATGCGCCGGGCAGCGAGGCCATCGTCGGATCGACGCCTCAGGCGCCCATCGTGATGTTCACGCCGGTCCGGACGCCCCAGGACAGCATCGGCGTGCTCGTCGCCACGGTGTCTCCGGAAAAGCTGCTGGGACATGAGTACCTGACGTCAGGGGACATGATCGCGTACACGGTGCGGGCGGAATCGGACGCCGTCGTCTATCGCTGGGGAGAGTCGGCTCGAAGCGTCCCGCCGGGGATGTCGCTGGATCTCGCGCTGCCCCAGGTGTTCGGCCGCCTGTGGTCCGTGCGATACGACCCCACGCCCAAGTATCTCCAGGGCGTGATCTCGCGCTGGCACACGTACTTCCTGATGACCGGGGTCATGCTGTCGCTGGCGCTGGGTGCAATCGCCTACCAGTTCATGACGCTGCGAGAGTACTCGAACGTGCTGACCGAGACGAACCGGCGGCTGGACGGCCAGGTCCGCGAGCTGTCCGAACGCGACCAGCACCTGCGCCGGCTGAACGACGAGCTGGAGCAGCGCGTGACGGCGCGGACGATTCAGCTCGAAGAGGCGATGAAGGAGTTGGAGGCCTTCAGCCACTCGATGTCGCACGACCTGCGGTCCCCGATCGGCGCCATCCTGAACTTCTCCTCGATCCTCGAGGAGGACTACGGCGACCGGCTCGACGAGGAGGGGCTCCGCGTGCTGCATCGAATCCGCGACAGCGGCCAGGCCTCGACCCGCCTGCTCGATCAGATCGTCCAGTTCGTGTGGCTGGGTCGCGAGAGCACCGACAAGTCGGACGTCGACATGACGGCCTGCGCGCGCGATGCCTTCCTCGAGTTGTCGTCTGGGGAAGGCACGGCGAACGTGCAGCTCGACCTGCCGGATCTGCCGCACGCGCGTGGCAATCCCGCACTGCTGTGCCGCGTGTTCCGCAACCTGCTGAGCAACGCCGTGAAGTACACGCGCAATCGCGAACAGCCGCACATCACGATCGGCGGTGCCGATCGCGCGGCCGAGACCGTCTTCTGGGTCGAGGACAACGGCATTGGCTTCGACCCCGCGCAGTCGGAGACGCTGTTCGAGCCGTTCCGGCGATTGCACTCGTCCAATGCCTACGAGGGCGTGGGGCTGGGCCTCGCCATCGTCGCCAAGATCGTTCGCCGGCATGGGGGCCGCGTGTGGGCCGAGAGCAATGGAGGCGGCGGAGCCCGATTCAGCTTCGCCCTGCCCAACAATGGGGAGTCCGCATGATGGCTGCGACGATTCTCATCGTCGACGACGACGAAGGCCACCTGATGGTCGCCCAGCGCGCGATCGCGCGATCGGCCCTCGACGTGGACGTGCGGATCGCCCATTCCGGCCAGGAAGCGCTCGGCGTGCTCGGGCTGGACGACGAAACGGCGTGGACCAGCGCATGCGATCCCGTGCTCATCATGCTCGATCTCTCGATGCCGGGCATCAGCGGCTGGGACGTGCTGCGGCGCATTCGCGCCGAGCACCTGAACGTACCCGTCGTCGTCACGTCATCGTCCGGGCGTCCCGAAGACATTCGCCGCAGCTACGAGCTCGGCGCCAACAGCTATGTCGTGAAGCGATACGAAGCCCAGCGGCCCGGCGGGTATCTCGCCGATGCCGCGCGATACTGGATCGAACTGAACACACCTGCGGAGCGCTCCCATGCCACCTAGGACCCAGGACCAACCGCGCAACACGTCCAAGGCTCTTCCGGACCGGCATCCGGGCGATGTGAGTGAGGCCACAGCCGGCCACCGGACGGGCGCAACGTCGCACCCCTCCTCACGGGGGGGGGCTGCCCGGGGGTTTCGCATGGCGCAATTGACTGCACTGGTCGTCGACGACGACAAGAACTTTCGCGAGAGTCTCGCGGCGCTGATCGGCCGCGAGGAGTTCGACGTCGTTCAGGCCTCGTCCTACAAGGAAGCACTCGCGCGGCTCACGGAGGGCCGCCCCGACGTCGCGCTCATCGACCAGGGTCTGCCCGACGGCAACGGGCTGGACCTCATGAGCGACGAGAGCATCCCGACGAAGTGCGACTTCGTCATCATCACCGGTAACGCGTCGCTCGAGTCCGCCGTCGATTCGCTGCGCGCCGGCGCGATCGACTATCTGACGAAGCCGATTGACCGCCCCCGGCTGAAAACGCTGCTCGCCAACGTCGCGCGCACGAACCGGCTCAAGAAGCAGGTCGAGAGCCTGCGCGAGGAGTTGCGCGAGATGGGCCGGTTTGGGCCCCTCGTCGGACGCTCGCCGTCGATGCAGCCGGTCTATGATCTGTTGAGCCGCGTGGCGCCGACGCGGGCCAGCGTGCTGCTCACCGGCGAGAGCGGGACGGGGAAAGAGCTCGCCGCGGAGACGATCCACCGTCTGAGCCGCCGCGCCGAGGGACCGTTCCTCGCCGTGAACTGCGGCGCCATCACCCAGACGCTCATCGACAGCGAGCTGTTCGGTCACGAGAAAGGCAGCTTCACCGGCGCCGACAGCGCCCGGCGTGGCTATTTCGAGCACGCTCGCGGCGGATCGCTGTTCCTCGACGAGATCACCGAGATGCCGCTCGAGTCGCAGGTCAAGCTGCTGCGTGTACTCGAGACGTCCAAGCTCCTGCGCGTCGGCGGCTCCGAGGCCGTGGACGTCGACGTCCGCCTCATCGCGGCGACGAACCGCCAGCCGCTGCAGGCGATCCGGGACGGCAAGTTGCGCGAGGATCTGTACTACCGGCTGAACGTGTTCCCGATCAGCCTGCCGCCCCTCCGGGAGCGCGGCCAGGACATCGAGCTGCTCGCCGACCACTTCCTCGCCCAGCACAACACCCGCGAAACGACGCGCAAGCAACTGTCGGAGGATGCGCGCAAGCGCCTGCGCCACTATCCGTGGCCCGGCAACGTCCGCGAGCTCAAGAACACGATCGAGCGCGCGGCGAT
>JANLWK010000061.1:0-7111 GCA_031364505.1 Candidatus Eiseniibacteriota bacterium
CGGGTCCTGGCGCAGGATCGCGCGCAGGGCGGCGGGGAAGGTCTTCTTGGCCTTCTCGTCGACCTGGACCTGGTTGATCCCCTTGATCTGGAGCTCGACCGGGTCCTCGACGGTCACGATGTTCTTGGTCTCGTGCTGCACCTGACGTAGCGCCGAATAGAGCAGCGTCGACTTGCCGGATCCCGTGGGGCCGGTGACGAGAATGATTCCCTGCGGCCGCTCGAGGTAGGTCTTGATCTGTTCGAGCTGGTCTTCGAGCATACCGATGTCGTTGATGCTGACGATGGACCGGGAGGTGTCGACGACGCGCATGACGACCTTCTCGCCGTGCGAGATCGGCAGCGTGGACACGCGCATCTCGATCTTGCGCCCATTGACCTCGGCGCGCAGGCGGCCGTCCTGGGGCACGCGCTTCTCGGCGATGTCCATGTTCGACAGTACCTTGAGGCGCGAGACCAGCGCGCTCTGCGTCCATTTCGGCAGCCGCTGCTCCTCGTGGAGCAGGCCGTCGATGCGGAGGCGTACGCACAGCTCGCGTTCGAGCGGCTCGATGTGGATGTCGCTCGCGCGCGACTCGACGGCGCGCTGCAGCACCCAGTTCGTGAGCCGAACGATCGGCCGTCCTTCCAGCTCCGCGGCCGAGGCCTCGTCCTCGCCCTCCTCCTCGGCGACGTTCGTGACGACGTGGCCCTCGTCGACGGAGATGATGTTGTCGAGCACTTCCTTCATCGACGAGTCGATGTGGTAGAAGCGCTCGATCGCCTCGTTGATCTGGGTGGAGCTCGCCATCACGGGGCGGATGAACATGCCGGTGTGGAAGCGCAGGTCCTCGATCGCGGCCACGTTCAGCGGGTCGCTCATCGCCACGGTCAGGGTGCGGCCGTCCTGGTCGATCGCGATCGCCCCGTACTTGCGCGCCACGTCTTCCTTGACCCTGGCGACGGCAGCCTCGTCGGGCGTCTTGACGTTGAGGTCGACGAGCTGGAGGCCGAGCTGCTGCTCCAGGGTCTGGAGCAGCTGCATCTCGGTCACCGCGCCCATCGTGACGAGCGTGGCCCCGAGCATCTGGCCGGCCTTCTTCTGCTGCTCGATCGCCGCTTCGAGCTGCTCGGGCGTGATCAGCTGCGCCTCGATGAGAAGATCGCCGAGCCGCTTGTGTTGCTTGGACATGCGCAACTCCTCAGGGTCGCCTTGTGACGATGGGTCCTGCGAGGTTATCGGCGGCCGGGCGGCCGGGCCTTGAGTGCATTCGTCCTGGCACGACGCGGGTGCTGGTCGCCCTCGCGAGCCCATGCTACGGTGCATCGACGATGCACAACCCCGTATCCGACAAGGCCATGCGCGAGGACGTCGACACCCAGTCCAACGTCACCCTGCGCACCATCTCGGCGCTCGGAACGCTCACGTCCGAGGCCTTCCACGCCTCGACCCATTTCAACGACCTGCTCCGGGCGGCCGGGCGACATTGCCGCCGGCTGGTCGGCTCTCGCATCGCCAGGATCTGGATCACCCGGCGCGCCGGGCAGCGCCTCGTGAGCCGCGAGTTCGCCGATGACGCGAAGGCGGCTCCCGTCGAGCGCCGAATCGCCCGGGGCGAGGGGCTGGCCGGGTGGGTCGTCCAGCATCAACAGTCGCTGCGCCTGGCGCCGGGCGATGCGTCCCCCGAGATGCGCGGCGTGGTCGAGCCCTACCAGACCGCGCTCGTGATCCCGCTGTTCCGCCGCGGCGACGTGTTCGGCGCGATCGAGTGCATCGACAAGCTCGACGGGACCGCGTTCTCGGACGCCGACTTCGACCGGCTCGAGATCGCCTCGGAGCACATCGCCTTCGCGCTCGACAACGCCCTGCTGCTGCAGGAGACGGAGCGCCGCGCGCTCGAGAAGGAGGTGCTGCTCGAGCTGAGCCGCACGATCTCGACGCCGCTCGACCTCGAGGAAGTCATCGAGGCGATCTTCAAGTCGCTGCACCAGGTCGTGGACTTCGACGCGGCCGTCATCTATCTCGAGAATCGCAAGACGCGCGTGCTCGAGCAGGTGAGCCAGCTCGGCTACCCCGAGGGCAGCGACGACGTGTTCCGGCTGCAGGTGGGGCAGGGGATCATCGGCAGCGTCGCGAAGTCGGGCGAGCCGCTGATCGTGCCCGACGTGCGCCGGGATGCGCGCTACGTCGTGGCGCGTCCCGAGACGCGCAGCGAGCTGGCGGCGCCGCTCATCGTCGAGGGCCGCACGATCGGCGTGTTCAATCTCGAGAGCAACATGGACGACGCCTACCACGAGGGCCACCTCGACATGGTGACCGCGTTCGCCTCGCAGGCCGCCGTGGCGATCGAGCGCGCGCGGCTGACGCGCGAGCTGCTCGAACGGCGCCATCTCGAGAAGGAACTGGCGATCGCGCGCGACATCCAGGTCTCGTTCCTGCCGAAGTCGAACCCCGTCCTCTCGGGCTTCGACCTCGCCGGCACCTCGCGGCCGCACGACCAGGTCGGCGGTGACTACTACGACTTCATCACCGTCTCCGACACGCGCCTCGGGCTGGCGATCGCGGACGTCGCGGGCAAGGGCATTCCGGCGGCACTTCTCATGGCGGGATTCCGCATGAGCCTGCTCGCCGAGATTCGCAACGAGTTCGCGCTGCGCGCCGTGATGCGCAAGGTGAACTCGCTCGTCTACGAGAGCACCGATCGCCACAAGTTCGTCACGGCGTTCTACGGCGTGCTCGACCACCGCAACCGCGTGCTCACGTTCTCGAACGCGGGGCACAATCCGCCGATCCTGATGCGCGCCGACGGCACGGTCGTGAACCTCACCGAGGGCGGTGTCGCACTCGGCGTGCTGCCCGAGGCCCAGTACGAAGAGCGCCCGATCGCGATCCGCGTCGGCGACACGCTGATCCTCTACACGGACGGCATCTCCGAAGCCGAATCGGCGACGGGCGAGCTGTACGGCACGCGCCGCATCGAGGAGAGCGTCACGCGCCGGGCCGGCCAGACGGCGCAGGAGATCCTCGACGGCATCGTGCGCGACGTCCTCGAATGGGCCGGTGAGGCCGGACCGAGCGACGACCTGACGCTCGTCGTCGTGCGTTCCACCGCCGACGTGGCGGGCTGAGCCGAGGTCCTCCGATGCGCCGCGCGCCGCTCGCCATCTGCGTGTTCATCGCCGCGATGGCACTCCGCGCCGGCGCCGATCCGATGTCGGGGACCGCGGCCATGGCGACGCCCGCCACCGCCGCGTTGCCCGAGTCGACGGCGACCGTGATGGAGGCGGCGCGTGTCGCGGCACGCGCCGAGTCGGTCGCGACGGTGATTCTCGTGCGCCACGCCGAGAAGAGCGTCGGGATGCTGGGCGAGGATCCGCCCCTCGGCACCGAGGGCCGGGCGCGCGCGACGGCGCTGGCCGCCACACTCGCGAAGACGCCGCTCAGGCTCGTCTACTCGACGTACTTTCTGCGCAACCGGCAGACCGTGCAGGCGCTGATTCCTCCCGGCGACTCGATCCGGATCCTCACCGGCAGGGACTTCGCGGCGCAGGCCGCGCGCATCCGCCGCGAATCCCTCGGCGGCACGTCGCTCGTGGTCGGTCACAGCGACACGCTGCCCCAGCTCATCCTGGCTCTCGCGGGGGAGACGATCGAGAAGTTCACCGGCGACTTCGATCGTCTCTATGTCGTCACGCTGTGGCCCGGCGGCTCGAGCGTGACGCGCCTGAGCTACGGAGTGCCGCCGGCGCCGTGACACGGGGGGCGAGCGCCACTTCATGTAACACATGAAGTGGCGTGATCTTGATTCCACTGCTCAATCCCGATAGTCTGCGCCTTCCCCCACCCCTCCACCGGGAGCATTCCCTGCCGTGCATGTCGATCCCGCCGTATTCCTGATCCTCCCCGTGCTCGTGCTGAGCGTCGTCACGCATGAATGCGCGCATGGGGTTGCGGCGCTCGCCTGCGGCGACACGACCGCCCGCGACCAGGGCCGGATCACACTGAACCCCCTGCCGCACATCGATCCCGTGGGTTCGGTTCTCCTGCCGCTCATCCTGGCCGTGACCCGGGCGCCGGTGATGCTGGGCTGGGCGAAGCCGGTGCCGATCAATCCCGCGAACTTTCGCGACCCGCGCAACGCGCCGGTGTGGGTCGCCCTCGCCGGCCCGGCCTCGAACGCCGTGCTCGCGCTGATCGGGGCGGCCGTGGCACGGCTGGCGCCTGACCACGGTCTCTTCGCGCCCGTGCGCGACATCGGCATCGCCGCGGTGGTGATCAACCTGGCGCTCGGCCTGTTCAACCTGATTCCGATCCCGCCGCTCGACGGATCGTGGGTGCTGATGCGCTTCCTCAGGCTCCGGCACATCCTCGTGCTGCACCAGTTTCGCTGGGTCGGCCTGCTGCTCGTCGCGGCGCTGATGTCGTCGCCCGTCACGTCCGGCCCGCTGCTCGAGCGCCCATTGCGCGCGCTCGTGAGCGCCACGCTCGGGTTGTTCGGCATGCCCGACGCCGCGGGAGCGCTGTGACGCGCGGGCGGATCCTGTCCGGCATGCGGCCCACCGGGCGCCTGCACCTCGGCAACTACGTCGGCGCGCTCGAGAACTGGGTGCGGCTCCAGAACGAGGGCTGGGACAACTTCCACATGGTCGCCGACTGGCACATGCTGACGACGGGCTACGAGCGGACCGCCGGGCTCAAGGACGACACCTTCGACATGGTCGTCGACTGGCTCGCCGCCGGGCTCGACCCGAAGCGGAGCGTCATCTTTGTACAGTCCGACGTGAAGGAACACGCCGAGCTGCACCTGCTGTTCTCGATGCTCGTCTCCAAGGCGCGGCTCGAGCGCATCCCGACGCTGAAGGAGCAGATCCGCGACCTGAACCTGGACGAGCAGACGATCTCCTACGGTCACCTCGGCTACTCGGTGCTGCAGGCGGCCGACATCCTGCTCTATCGCGCCACGCACGTGCCGGTGGGCGAGGACCAGGTGCCGCACGTCGAGCTGACGCGCGAGATCGCGCGGCGGTTCAATTTCCTCTACTGCCAGGACCGTGACCCGGTGTTCCCGGAGCCCGAGGCGCAGCTCACGACGTTCGCGCGGCTGCGCGGGCTCGACGGCAAGCGCATGAGCAAGTCGGTCGGCAACACGATTCTGCTCACCGACGAGGCCGCGGACGTCGAGGCGAAGGTGAAGCAGGCGTACACGGATCCGAAGAAGATGCGCGCGAACGATCCGGGCCGGCCGGAAGCCGATCCGAGCGACGGCCACGAGGGTTGCGTGGTGTGGGAGTATCATCGCAAGTTCAACGCGGGCGAAGCCGAGGACATCGCCCGCCGTTGCCGCCTGGGCGAACTGGCCTGCGTGCCCGACAAGCGTCACCTGGCCGGCCTCCTCAACGCGACGCTCGAGCCGATCCGCGAGCGCCGTCGCGCGTGGCTCGCCGACCCGGACGCCGTGCGCGACGTGATCGCCGAGGGCAACCGGCGCGCGCGTGCCGAGGCCGAGCGCACGATGGAGCTGGTGCGCGCCGCGATGGGGCTGTCCTCCACGGGAGTGCGGGTGTCATGAGCGACGACGAGCGTCCGGACACGCAGGGCGGCGGAAGCGAGCCCGCGCCGTCGCCGTTCGTCACCCGGCGGACGGGGACGGTGACGATCAAGCTCGCGCGGTTCGAAGGGCCCCTCGACCTGCTGCTGCACCTGATCAAGCGCGACGAAGTCGACATCTACGACATCCCGATCGCGCACATCACCGACCAGTACCTGCGCTACATCGAGCTGATGCGCCAACTCGACCTCGAGGTCGCGGGGGATTTCCTCGTCATGGCGGCGACGCTCATGCGCATCAAGGCCAAGATGCTGCTGCCGCTGCCGGCGGTGGGCGCCGAAGAGGAGCCGGGCGACCCGCGCGAGGAGCTGGTCCAGCGCCTGGTCGAGTACCGACAGTTCAAGGAAGCCGCCCACACGTTGAAGGGTCGCGAGGAGGAGCGCCGGCAGATGTATGAGCGCGGCATGCTGCCCGGCGAGGACGAGACGGGGCCGCTGCCGCTCGCCCGCGTCTCGCTATTCGACCTGCTCGACGCGCTGAACCGCGTGCTCGCGCGCATACCCGAGATGCCGGTGTACGAGGTGCAGGCGGAGACCTTCGACGTCGAGGAGAAGATCGAGATGCTCGCCGCGAGCCTGCAGCAGCGCGGCCGGCTGACGTTCGAAGAGCTGCTCAGCGGCTGCCGCAGCCGCTCCGAGATGGTGGTCACCTTCATCGCCCTGCTCGAGCTGATCAAGCTCGGCGTGGCGCTCGTCATGCAGCACGAAACGTTCGGCGACATCACGATCGTCGCCGCCCTGACCGGAGAGTCCGACCGTGCCTCCCTCGAATCTGCTCCCGGCGCTTGAAGCGCTGCTGTTCTCGTCCGATCAGCCGCTGACGCTGGCGCTGCTCGGGGAATCGCTCGAGACCGAATCCGAGCCGCTCCTCGCGGCGCTGCACGAGCTGGGCGACGCCTACACCGCGCGCGGCGCGGGAGTGGAGCTGCGCGAGATCGCCGGCGGATGGATGCTCGTGACGACCACCGCCCAGGCGGAGTGGGTCGGGCGGATGCTGCGCGGCAAGCGGAAGATGCGCCTGTCGCGCCCGGCGCTCGAGACCATGGCGATCGTCGCGTACAAGCAGCCGGTGACGAAGAGCGAGATCGAGGCGATCCGCGGCGTCGATTCCACCGCGGTGCTGGCGACCCTGCTCGAGCGCAACCTGGTGACGATCCGCGGCCGGTCGAAGGTCGTGGGCCGCCCGCTGCTGTACGGGACCACGCCCGAGTTCTTGGACTACTTCGGGCTCAGGGACCTGGCGGAGCTGCCGCGTCCCGAGGAGCTGCGCGCGTTGATCGCTGCGCGCGAGCCCGAGCAACTCGACATGATGGAGGTCGAGGTCGTCTCCCAGGTCGCGACCGACCTGGCGCTCGCCGAGGCCGCGAATGCCGGACGTTCGCCCACGGCCGAGCTCGTCGCCGAGGACGAGGAAGACGACGAGCACGCCGAATTCAGCGGCGACGATGATGACGACGACGAAGACGACGACGAGGACTGGGACGAAGCGGGCGAGCCGGCGGAACCGTCGCGCGCGCGCGGGCCG
>JANLWK010000188.1:0-8008 GCA_031364505.1 Candidatus Eiseniibacteriota bacterium
CGCTCACCAATATCCGCCGCCCCGGCCCCAACCACCCCTACAAGCGGGGCGGCAAACCTCAACCTCCGACCTTCGTGGACGGAACGGGGGGGTGACAGAATCACTGACGCGTTAGGGTGACAAAATCACTGACGTACGACAGAGGAATCGGCTGCGGAGGAATCGGCTGCGGTGGAATCGGCTGCGCCGGCATGCCCGCGGGTCCGCCGTGTTCGATGCGCGCGGCCGGCGCTCCCGGCGCACTCTCGACTACCGCAGGAACAGCACCACGACTCCGGCGGCGGCGATGATGGCGCCGGCCAGGACCTTCCAGGTGATGCGCTCGCCCCAGAATCGCGCGGCGATCAGGATGGTGAGCACCGGGTAGAAGGCGGTGATCGAGGCGGCGACGCCGGCGGGGACGAACTGAAGAGCGGCGAGCGACAGCGTGACGCCCAGGAACGGACCCAGCGCCGAGCCGCCGACCATCAGCAGCGTGGCACGGCGGTCGCGCAGCGCGGCGAGGCTCGCGCGCCCGCCACCCTCGAACGCCGCCATCACCCACACGCCGGCCGTCGCCACCACGGCGCGGATGACGGTCGCCGACAGCGGATCCAGGCCGTCGCGCATGGCGAGCTTGGACAGGACGTAGCCGCCCGCCTGGCCCATCGCGCCGAGCACCCCGCAGCCGACGCCCACGAGCACCGATCCCTCCGTTCCGTCGTGTGCACTGGCTCCGAACTGCGACAGCGTCCACATGACGCCGCCGACGGTGAGCGCGGTGCCGAGCATCGCGAGCGGTCCGGGATGTTCGCCGAGCAGCGGCAGGCCGAGCAGCGTGGTGAACACGGGCGCCAGCGATCCGAGCATCGCGCCGCGGCTGGCGCCGAGGATCACCATCGAGCGGAAGCCGAACCGGTCGCCGAACGTGAACCCCACGATGCCGCTCGCGGCGAGGAACAGCACCTGCGGCTTCGTCGCCCAGCCGGGCCACGGAGCGCCGCGCGTGATCCACAGGGTCATGCCGAGCATCACCGCGGCCGTCGTGATGCGCAGGCGGTTGAGCGTGACCGAGCCCATGCGCCGGCCCGCGGCCGTGAACAGGTTGCCACTGATCGACCAGCAGACCGCGGTGCCGAGGGCGCAGAGCTCGCCGGCGAACCTCACGCGCCGGCCGACACGGGGTCGCCGATGCGGTGGACGCGCATGAGATTCGTCGAGCCCGGGCTGCCGCTCGGAGCACCCGCGACGATGACGACGCGATCGCCGGGCGCGGCGAAGCCGGCTTCACGCAGCGCACGGTCGACCTGCGTCACCATGGCCTCGGTGGTCGCGACGTCGGGCACGCAGATCGGCTCGACGCCCCACGTCACCGCCAGCCGCCTCAGCACCGCAGCGTCTGAGGCGAACGCGAACGTCGCGACGTCCGGCCGGTATGCGGCGATCTGGCGCGCGGTGGCGCCGGTGCGCGTGAACGCCGCCAGCGCCCGGGCGCCGATCTCGCGCGCGGTGCCAACCGCCGCGCGCGCCACGGCCGACGACACGTCGGACGGCGGCGGCCCTGCGCCGGCCGATTCGGCATCGCGTCCGGCCTCCGTGGCGAGGATCAAGCGGCGCATCGTGTCCGTGGCCTCGACGGGATACCGGCCCACGCTGGTCTCGGCCGACAGCATCATCGCGTCCGCGCCATCGAGCACGGCGTTCGCGACATCCGACGCCTCCGCGCGCGTCGGGCGCGCGTGTTCGATCATCGACTCGAGCATCTGGGTCGCGACGATGACGGGACGCGCGCGCACGCGGCACAGGCGGATCGCGCGCTTCTGCTGCAGGGGCACCTGCTCGAGCGGGATCTCGACGCCCAGGTCGCCGCGCGCGACCATCAGCCCGTCGAAGGCGTCGATGATCGACTCGAGCCGCTCGACCGCCTCGGGCTTCTCGAACTTCGCGAGCACGGGCACCTCGCGCCCGGCCGCGCGCATCGCCTCGCGCACGACACGCGCGTCGTCGGCCGAGCGCACGAACGACAGCGTCACGAGGTCGACGCCGATCGACAGCGCGAACGCGAGATCCTCGCGGTCCTTGTCGGTCAACGCCGGGGCGCTGACGCGAACGCCCGGCAGGTTGATGCCCTTGTGGTCGGACACCGGCCCGCCCTCGACGACGCGGCAGCGTACGTTCTTGCCGTCGGTCGCCAGCACCTCGAGCCGCACGAGCCCGTCGTCGACCAGCAGCGTGCTGCCCGCGCGCACGTCGCTCGCGAGATCGGCGTAGCTCGTCGACCCCACGCTCGCAGTGCCCACGACGGGCTCGGTCGTGACGGTGAACTCGGCGCCGGTCTCAAGCCGCACGCTTCCGCCCTCGAACGTGCCGAACCGGATCTTCGGGCCCTGGAGGTCGGCGAGCAGAGCCACGGTCCGGCCGGCGGCGCCCGCCGCGGCGCGCACCCCCCGGGCCACCGTTTGGTGCTGAGCGCGCGTGCCGTGCGAGAAGTTGAGCCGGGCGACATCCATGCCCGCGTCGACGAGCCGGCGCAGCGTTTCGTAGCCCACGCTCGCCGGGCCCAGCGTGCAGACGATGCGGGCCCGCGGACGGGTCGGGGACGGGGACGGACGCGGGGACAACGTCACGGGAAGCGAGTACTATCAGAAGGCATGTCCTTACCGCCAATCCATGCGCCGAACGCGGAGTTGCCGCGCACGACCGAGCTCGTCGTCGTGGGCGGCGGCATCGTCGGCCTCGCCACGGCGCTCCATCTCACCCGCCACGGCGTGGCACCGACCCTGGTCGAGGCCGAGCCCGAGCTCGCCCGGCACCAGACCGGGCACAACAGCGGCATCATCCACTCCGGGCTCTACTACAAGCCCGGCTCGCTCAAGGCGACGCTGTGCGTCGAGGGTCGCGATGCGCTGTACGCGCGCTGCGCGAGCGAAGGCATCCGTCACGAGCGCTGCGGCAAGGTCGTCGTGGCGACGGACGAAGCCGAGCTGCCGATGCTGCGCGAGCTGGAGCGCCGCGGCCTCGCCAACGGGCTCACCGGCGTGCGCACGCTGACGCCCGAGCAGGTGCGCGAGCGCGAGCCGCACATCCATTGCGTGGCCGGGCTGCTCGTTCCCGAGACGGGCATCGTCGACTACGCCGCCGTGTGCGCGAGCTACGCGCGCGAGATCCTGGGAGCAGGCGGCACGATCGTTACGGGAGCGCGCGTCGTGCGCGGCGCGCGCGGCGCCAACGGCATCACGCTCGAAACGACGCGCGGTACGATCGTTGCGAAGGCGCTGGTCAACTGCGCCGGGCTCTGGTCCGACCGCGTGGCGCGCGCGTGCGGCGTCGATCCGCGCGTGCGCATCATTCCGTTCCGCGGCGAGTACTACGAGCTGAACCCGGACCGCCGCTCACTCGTGCGGCACCTGGTGTACCCGGTGCCCGACCCGGGCTATCCCTTCCTCGGCGTCCACTTCACGCGCCGCGTGGGCGGCAAGATCGAAGCCGGCCCGAACGCCGTGCTCGCCTTCGCGCGCGACGGCTACACGAAGTCGAGTGTCTCGCTCGGCGACCTCGCGGGCATGCTCGCGTACCCGGGCTTCTGGAAGATGTCGGCAAAGCACTGGCGCACGGGCGTGTCCGAGAGCGTGCGTTCGTGGAGCAAGCCCGCGTTCGTGCGGGCGCTGCGCAAGCTGATGCCCGACCTGCGCGAATCGGACGTGCGCCCCGCGGGCGCCGGTGTGCGCGCCCAGGCCGTGGACGAGCACGGTGCGCTGGTCGACGACTTCCGCATCGAGCAGGACGACCGCATGGTCCACGTGCTCAATGCGCCCTCGCCGGGTGCGACCGCCTCGCTCGCGATCGGACGCACGATCGCCGAGCGCGTGCTGCAGACGCTGGGCGCACCGGTCGCCGCGGGCTAGCATTCACACGCTGCCGCCGCGGCCGCCGACACGGTGTGTGTTGCGACAACTGGTTCTGGATCCTGTTTGTTGCAACACGTATCGATCGGAGCGGCGCCGGTCCGCAGCCTCGGCCAACCGAACATGCAGCAACTACGGCCGCGGGGCGAAGGTGGTCGACTTATGCCTGAAGGCCCCTTCTGGCATTCACCTGACGCGCGGGCGAACCGTCATCTGGAAGACCGAATCCGCCACCTGTTCGAACAGCAGCGTGTCCGCGAGTGTCTTCCAAGTGAAGGCTCGCGGGCTGGACCACGTGATCGGCGGCCCGGCGGGGTCCGGCACCCGAACGCGGGAGACCTTCTGAAGCGCTTCCCACAACCCATGAGTCCGACGATCGGAGAAGGGATTGATTCGGTATTGCGCGATCAAGGCCCGCGAGCGGCGCACTTCTTCGATGTCGTCGATGGTCAAGATCGCATGGCCTGCTGATCGTAGCGCGTAGCCATCGCCGCGCGTGTAGCTCTGTAACCCCGACGTTTCCAACCTGAATGGTTTCTTCCCTCCATTCCGGCTGGACGGGACCGACGCTCATGAAGTCTGCGTCTGGATCAACGCTCGGGGCGGCGACGCGCTCCAGCGCAATCCGCGCGGTGGCGGAGGTCCTGCCGTCCGTCTTGATGATCGAGCTGTCGTTGGCCATCCGTGGGGCCATGCGAGCAGTCAACGGATGTCTCAACTTCGGCGACACTGCCGACGCGGCCGATCGTGGTGACGTGAATAGTGTCAGCACGGCGAGTATGCAAGAAAGCGTACCCGAATCCAGCGTCGCCTCTTTCAGTTCAAAATCGCCAGCCGCTGGACGCGCCGCTCGCCCTCGAACTCGAGCTGCGCCCAGTAGACGCCGGCACTCAGCCGCCGGCCATCGGCCCCGCGGCCGTTCCACACGACACGATGCTCGCCGGCGTCGATCCGCCCCGACACCAGCTCGGCGACGCGCCGGCCCGCGGCGTCGACGACGCGCAGAGACGCCGAGCCCGACCGCGGCACGGCATAGGCGAGCGTGCCCGAGGCGCCCATCGGGTTCGGCTGCGGCGAGGCGAGCCGCAGCGCGGCTCCCGTGTCGCCGGGCAGGTTCACCGCGGTGGGCGTCGTCACCGTGCGCAGCACCCACTCGTCGGGGTCGAGCTGCACCGAGGTCGGGGCCTCGGGGACGTTGAACGTGAAGAACTGGAGCGGCAGTGAGTCGCGCGCGACGAACGTGTAGGTCCCCACGCCGGTCTGCACGCGCACGTCGACCGGCATCCAGAACTTCTGCCAGGTCTGCGTCTGCCGGAGCTGCACGGTGACGTCGTAGCCGCCGCCGCCGGCCGGCGCGCTCGCGGTGATGAACTCGTAGGCCGGGTAGTACTCGCCGTAGACCCATTGCTGGAAGAACTTGTCGAGATCGCGGCCCGACACGGTCTCGCACACCTGCTGGAAGTCCTCGGTCGTCGCGTTCGAGCCCTCGAACTGCTGCCGGTACGCCAGCATCGAGGCGAAGAACGGCCCGTCGCCGACCACGTGGCGCAGCATGTGCAGCACCCACGCCCCGCGGCGGTACGTCAGCGAGGAGTTGAAGATGCGATTGACGTCGCTCAGGTCCGGGCAGTAGACCGTGCCCGCGCCGAAGTACTTCGCCGCGTTCATCTTCGCGTGGTAGTTCGCGATGCCGCCGGTGGACTCGGACCAGATGGCCTCGCCGAACGTGGCGAAGCCCTCGTTGAGCCAGATGTGGTGGAAGTCGCGGCACGTCACCGCGTCGCCGAACCACTGGTGGCACAGCTCGTGCGCCGCGACGGATTCATTGTTCGTGCCGGTGCTCGTGCACGTCTGATGTTCCATGCCGCCGCCGAGGGCCATGCGCGCCTGACCGTACTTCTCGTCCACGAACGGGTATTCGCCGTAGCGCGCGGCGAACGCGGCGATCATGTTCTTGATCTTGCCGTTGACGATCTCCCACAGCGACGACTCGGACGCGGGCACGAAGCACACGATCGGCATCGTGTCGCCCGGGCTCGGCACGTAATACGACCGCTGGGTGACGTACGGATAGCTCGCGATCGACACGAGGTAGGTCGAAATCGGGTGACGCGACTTCCAGTGCGTGTACGCCGTCGTGCCGTTGTCGCTGCTGTCGGCGAGCACGCCGTTGCTCGCGGTGAGCATGCCGCTCGGCATCGTCGTGCGGATGTCGACGGAATCGGCCTTGTCGGCGGCGTCGTCCTTGCACGGCCACCACGCGCGCGCATCGAACGGCTCGCTCAGCGTCGCGACGAGCGGCTGGCCGTAGAGCGTGCTGAACGACATCGGCGCGGCGAACGTCCCCCCGCCCGGCTGGCCGTGATAGGTCACGGTGACCTCGACGTCCTCGCCCGTCGCGTAGGAGCGGTCGAGCTGGATCGTGAGCAGCTCCGCGGCGTGCGTGAATGTCGTCGGCGTGCCGCCGCTCGTGACCGCGTCGACGATCATGTGGACGTCGTCGAGGTCGAGGTCGAGGGTGGTCAGCGGCCCGGCGGTGACGGTGGCCACGGTCTTGACGGTGGCGAACAGCGTCTTCGTCGGAATGTCGGGGTGCAGATCGAGATCGTAGAAGTGGACGTCGTAGGCGAGTTGGTTACCGGTCGCCGCGGTGGTGCTCTGAAGAGCGCGCGCCATGTCCGCGGCCTTCCAATACGACAGGTACTCGCTCACGTCGAGCTGATCGGTCACCGGCGTCAGCGGGACCGGCCGCAACTCGGCCGCCATGGCAGACGGGGCCGGCGCGGAAACAGCGATCCACGCGGCGAGCCCGCCCAGGAATGTGAATGCGAGATGCCGGCGGGCGTGCCGCATTGGACCGTCGGGATTCGGGACGCTGAGTGTCAACGGGAGTCCTCTCAGCCCCGGGGGGATGGGGGCACGGCTGGGTGCAGGAAACGCGGCGCCGAAGGTCAAGTGTACGTGTCCGTTCCGGGATTGCCAAGACCGTGCCGAGCAATCCGCGGAACATGACACCGGGCCTGGGGGCTATTGCCCCAGCACTCGACGAGTTTGATTCCCGCAAGGTCCCTGCGATTCGAGAAGAGAAAACGTGAACCTGCTGGGCCCGGCAGGGTTCAGCGGCCGGTGGCCCCCGGGCGTGCGGGCGCGCCGGCGGTGGGGCGTCCCGCGCCGGCGGCGGGACGCGCCGGCGTGGCGTGCGAGCCGGAGGCCTCGAACGTGCTCGGACTCGACGCGTATCGCATGGCCTCCTCGCGCGCCACCTTGCCCTGCATGACCAGCTCACGCAGCGATTGATCGAGGCTTTGCATGCCGTACTGCGAGCCGGTCTGGAGCACCGAGGGAATCTGCTGCGTCTTGCCCTCGCGGATCAGGTTCCGGAGTGCCGGCATGCCGATCAGGATTTCGTGCGCGGCGACGCGGCTCTTGCCGTCCTTGGACGGCAGCAGCGTCTGCGTGATCACACCCTCGAGCGACTCCGACAGCATCGAGCGGATCTGCCCCTGCTGTTCCGCCGGGAACACGTCGATGATGCGGTCCACCGTCTTGGGCGCCGAGTTGGTGTGCATCGTCGCGAACACCAGGTGCCCCGTCTCGGCCGCGGAGATCGCGAGCTGGGTCGTCTCGAGATCGCGCAGCTCACCGATCAGGATCACGTCCGGGTCCTCGCGCAGGGCCGCGCGGAGCGCGGTCGCGAACGTGTTCGTGTGCTGCGCCACCTCGCGCTGGTTCACGAGGCAGCGCTTTGATTCGTGCACGAACTCGATCGGATCCTCGATGGTCAGGATGTGGCCCTGCATCGTTTCGTTCACGTAATCCACCATCGCGGCGAGCGTGGTGGACTTGCCCGACCCGGTGGGACCCGTGACGACGACGAGGCCTTTCTCCCGGGAGGCCAGTTCCTTGAGCACCTTGGGAGCGCCGAGCTGGTCGAGCGGAATGATCTTGGTCGGGATCACGCGGAACACGGCAGCCGGGCCGCGGTTCTGCTGCATGAGATTCGCGCGGAACCGCGCGACGCCGCGCAGCTCGAGCGCGAAGTCCAGGTCCGACTGCTGCTCGAACGCCTTCCGCTGGTCGTCGGTGAGGATGCTCATGATCGCCGAGGTCGCCTCCTCGCGCGT
>JANLWK010000217.1:0-6782 GCA_031364505.1 Candidatus Eiseniibacteriota bacterium
CCGGCGATCACGAGATGCTGGATCTCGCTCGTGCCCTCGTAGATGCGCAGCGCGCGGACCGAGCGGTACAGGCGGTCCACCGGATGCGCGGCGAGCACGCCGGCGCCACCCAGCACCTGCACCGCGTCGTCGACGATCCGCTGCGCGGCCTCGGTGGCGTACAGCTTGGCCATCGCCGCCTCGAGGGTGACGCGCTCGGCGCCGCCGTCGGCTTCGCGCGCCGCCCGGAACACGAGCAGCCTCGCGGCCGTCAAATCGGTGGCCATGCGGGCGAGCTTCTGCTGCACGAGCTGGAACTCACCCAGCGGCTTGCCGAACTGGCGGCGGGTGCGAGCGTGCGCCAGCGCCTCGTCCAGCGCCCGTCCCGCCATGCCGCAGGCGGCGGCGCCAACGGTGGCGCGCAGCCGGTCGAGCGTCTTGAGGCCGAGCGCGAAGCCACGCCCCTCGTCGCCCAGCCGGTTCGCCGCCGGCACCCGGCAGTCCTCGAACGCGATCTCACCCAGCGGATGCGGCGATGACAAGATCTGAGGACGCACGTAGCGAAGGCCCGGCGTGTCCGCGGGCACGACGAAGCAGCTGATGCCACGGCCGCCGGCCGCGGGATCGGTGGACGCGAACACCGAATAGTAGTCGGCGATCCCGGCATTCGAGATGAACGCCTTGGCGCCGTCGAGCCGGTAGTGGTCCCCCTCGCGACGCGCCCGCGTCGTCATCGAGGCCACGTCCGAGCCGGCGTCCGTTTCCGTCATCGCGAAGGCGGCCATCGCCTCGCCGGCGAGCGTCGGCGCGAGCCAGCGCTCGCGCATCGCGTCGTTGCCCGACAACAGGATGGGAATGACGCCCAGCCCCTGCAGGGCGAACACGGCGTCCGCGAGGGGCGAGGTGGCGGCGAGCGCCTCGCGCGCCAGGCAGCACGCGCGCCAGTCCTGCGCTCCGATCGGCGCGAACAGGCCGGCCCGGCCCAGCACGCCGAGCAACGCGCGCGCCTCGCGCCGGCACGCCTCGTCGTCCGCCGGCTCCGGCCGCGGTGCCAGCTCGCCCGCCGCGAACGCCGCTATCTCGGCGGCGAACCCCGAGTGCCGCGCGTCGAGAAACGCGCGGATCGGAGCGAGGCCGGAGATGCTCACCGGAACGTCGCCTCGCGCTTCGAGCGGAACGCCTCGTATGCCTCGCGGTAGTTCGGGTGCACCATCAACTCCGCCTGCACGCGCGCCTCGTGGTCGAGTGCGGCCTCGAACGTCATCTCCGACTCCAGCGCGATCGCTCGCTTGCTGACCGCGAGCGCGTCCGACGGGCCGCGCGCGAGCCTCTCGGCGAACGCCATGGCCTCGGGCAGCAGCGTCTCCTGCGGGAGCACTCGCTGGTACAGGCCCATCTCGTAGGCGCGCTGCGCGGTGATGAAGTCACCGGTGAACAGCAGCTCGCTCGCGTTGCCCATGCCGACGAGCCGCGGCAGCAGCCACGACACGCCCATGTCCGCGCCGGACAGCCCCACCTTCACGAACAGGAAGGCGATCCGCGCCGACTCGGCGGCGAAGCGGATGTCGCTGGCCGTGGCGAGCACCGCGCCCGCGCCCGCGGTGGTGCCGTTGAGCGCCGCGACCACCGGCCGGCGACAGCGTCGCATGTTGGCGACGACGTCGCAGGTCATGCGCGTGAACTCGAGCAGCCCCTCGGGACTCCGGCCGAACAGCGCGCCGATGATGTCCTCGACGTCGCCGCCGGAGCAGAACCCGCGGCCCGCGCCGGTGAGCACGATTGCGCGCACCCCCGGCTCGGTGTCGAGTGCGGCGAACGTGTCGCGCAACTCGGCGTACACGTCGAACGTGAGCGCGTTGAGCCGCTCGGGCCGGTTCAGCGTGATCGTGGCGACACCCGTCGCGGTGTCGTGGCGGTACAGGAATGATTTCGGCGATATGGCCATGTCAATGACTCCCCGGGATGACGGCGGTCGCTTCGATCTCGACCCGCGCGCCGTGGTCCACGAGTCCCTTCACCTCGAGCACCGCCATGGCCGGATAATAGCGGCCGAGCCGCTCGCGCCACGCCGCGCCCAGCGCGCGAAGCTGCGCGCGGTACTCGGCCAGATCGGTGACGTAGACGGTCATCCGCGCCACGTCCGTGGGCTGGCCTCCCGCCTCGCGCACCACGGTCAGCACCTGATCCAGCGCTCGCTCGAACTGGGCCACGAATCCAGGCGGCTCGCCGGTCGCATTCGCGCTCCACCCGGCCATGCCGGCGACGAACAACAACCGGCCCTCGCGGGGCGCGAGCACGCCGTGGCTCCAGCCCTTCGGCGCCCCGAGGGACTCGGGGTTCACGATCTCGAATGTCATGCGTCTCCTTCGGTGCGCAGGATGACGGCCTGTCCGTTCGTGCCGGCCGCCGCCTCGCCGCACAGCTCGAGCGCCGCCGCGGCGACCTCGGTCGTCGACAGCAGTCGCTTCTGCCCGGCCGAGGCCAGCACCGAGGTCAGCGCCTCGGCGGGCGTGCGGCCCGTGCGCGCGACGACATTGGCGATCGTCCTCGCGGTCATGGGCGTGTCCACGTATCCGGGGCAGATCGCATTGATGGTGACGCCGCTGCCCGCGACCTCGCACGCCACCGCGCGTGTGAACCCGACGACGGCATGCTTCGCCGCGCAATAGTGCGCGATGTAGCGGCCGCCCTCGAGGCCCGCCGTCGAGGCGACGTTCACGATCCGCCCGAAGCCCCGCTCGCGCATCGCGGGGAGGAACTCGCGCGTGCACAGGAACGTGCCGGTGGCGTGCGCATCGAGCATGCCGCGCCAATCCGCGAGCGTGATGCGCTCGAGCGGCGCAGCGCCGCCGTCGCCGGCCGCGTTGACCAGCACGTCCACCGAGCCCAGGTGCTCGCGGGCGCGCTCGGCGAGCGCGCGGACGGCCGCTTCGTCGGTGACGTCGCCGACCACCGCCCACGCCCGCGCACCGCGCGTGCGCAACGCCGATGCCACCGTCTCGATCTCGTTCGGGGTGCGCGCCATGACGACGACGCCGGCTCCGGCATCGGCGAGCGCGAGGGCGATCGCGGCGCCGATGCCCCGCCCGCCACCGGTCACCACGGCGCCTCGCGTTGCCGGCGCTCCCGGCGCGTTCACGTCGCGCGCTCCGGTGCGAGTGCCGCGAGCACGGCGTCCGCGAGGATGCCGCCGAGCGCCGCGATGGTGGCGGCACCCTCTTCCGCCGTCGCCTCCGCGGGCCAGCCGAAGTAGGCGCGAAGGCCCCCCGCCTGCTCGAAGGTCGTCGCCCCCACGCGAATCGCGACGGCCAGCGATGCCGGCACGGGTGGCAGCGCGCGCTGCACCGCGGCGCGACCCAAGTCGGGGCGCTCCGCCATGATCACCGAACCCTCGTAGCGCCCCGCGTGGCAGGCGCCGCTCCGAAATTCCTCGGTGAGGCGTTCCGCCCACGGACGGCGCGTGAGATCCGGACACACCACCGGCGCGGCGCCGCGCGCGGCGGCGCTCCGTTGCGCCTCGGCGAGTGCCGCGAGGTGCGCCGGATCGAGGTGCGCGTTCGCGATCGCGAGCGCGGCGAAGCCGTGTCGCGTCACCTCCGCCGCGATGTCCACGATCAGCGCCGCGCAGGCGGCCGGGGTCACCGACAGCGTGCCCGCGAACGCCGCGCCGAAAGGTGCGGCCGTGTACGCCAGCGTCGGGAGCAGGACGCCGCCGATGCCGTGCGGCTCGAGCCGCGCCACCGCCGCCCGGGCCATCGCCATCGCGATCACGTTGTCCGTGCCGAGCGGCAGGTGCGGTCCGTGCGCCTCCACGGCGCCGATCGGAAGCACCGCGACGATGTGCGAGCGGTCCAGATCGCGCACGTCCTCCCACGTGAGTTCGGCCAACTCGCGAGTTGTCATCACGCGCCCTCGGAGGTTTGCTTGCCGGTCCGCATGGCCGGCGTTCATGATGCCACGAATGCGAGGCCACACTACCATGCGCTCGGACGCCGCGGCTCGGGTCGACCTGCCGGAACGGCTCAACCTGGCCGATCGGTTCCTCGACGCGCGCATCCGCGAGGGGCGCGGAGATCGACCGGCGCTCCTCACCGACCCGGGCACGCTCACGTATCGTGACGTGCAGGCGCTCGCCGAGCGCTGGGCCCGCGTGCTCGCCGAGGCGGGCGTGTGCTGCAAGCAGCGCGTCCTGATCGCGCTGCCGGACGGGCCCGACTTCGTGGGCGTGTTGTTCGGTACGCTGAAGCTCGGCGCGGTGGTCGTCATGGTGAATCCCGGCCTGCCCGAGGCGGAGGTGCGCTACTTCCTGGATTACACACGCGCCCGGGTCGTGGTCACCGCGGCGGCGACCGCCGCGGCTTTCGTGGAGGCCACCCGGAGCACGCGGACCGACCCTGCCGTGCTGGTCGCCGACGACCCCGAGGTGGCGCGACGGCTCGCGGCCGCGCCCCCGGGATTCCCGACGTTCGACACGCATCGTGACGACGCCGCGCTGTGGCTGTTCTCGGGCGGCACGACGGGCCGGCCCAAGGCGGTCGTGCAGACCCACGGCGCGTTCGCGAACACCACCGCGCTCTACGGGCAGGGCGTGATCGGCTACACCGAGCGGGACATCACGCTGTCGGTGCCCAAGCTCTACTTCGGATACGCGACCGGATCCAACCTGTTCTTCCCGTTCTCGGCCGGCGGCGCGGTGGCGCTCTATCCGGAGCCCGCGACCGCGGACGTGGTGTTCGCGCGCATCCGCCAGTTCCGGCCGACGGTGCTCATCAACGTGCCGTCCATGATCCAGAAGATGACGGCGCACCCGGCAGCCACGGCACAGGATCTCTCGTCACTGCGCGTGACGACGTCCGCCGGAGAAGCCCTGCCCGTGGAGCTGTTCGAGCGCTGGCGCGCCGCGTTCGGTGTCGAGCTGCTCGACGGTCTCGGCACCGCCGAGATGTGGCACATCTTCATCTCGAACCGCCCCGGTGCCGCGCGCCCGGGTTCGCTCGGCCAGGTCGTGCCCGGTTTCGAGGTGCGCGTGTGCGACGAGGACGGCCGTGAGTTGCCGCGCGGCGAGACGGGCTGGCTGTGGGTGCGCGGCGCCTCGCGCGCGCTCGCGTACTGGCAGCAGCTGGAACGCACGCAGCAAGCGTTTCGCGGCGAGTGGTACGTGTCGGGTGATCTCATCGCGATCGGCGAGGACGGCTACGTCACCTACGCCGGCCGCGGCGACGAGCTGCTGAAGGTGTCGGGCAAGTGGCTCGCCCCGGCCGAGGTCGAGGGCTGCCTGCTCCAGCACGACGCCGTCGCCGAGGCCGCCGTCGTCGGCCGTGAGGACGAGAACGGCCTGATGAAGCCGATCGCGTACGTCGTCGCGCGCGCGCCGCGTCCCGGACTCGCCGCGGAGCTGCAGGCATTCGCGCGCTCCCGGCTCGAGCCCTACAAGGCACCGCGCGAGGTGATCTTCGTCGACGTCCTCCCGCGCACGCACCTCGGCAAGGTGGACCGCGGCCTGCTGAGACGCGACGCGTGAGCGCGACCGTCGGCGACGCCTGGATCGTCGCCGCGGCCCGAACGCCGTTCACCCGCGCGGGGAAGGGGGCGCTCGCGGGCGAGCGCTCGGACGACATGCTGGCGGGCCTGTTCCGGAGCCTGTTGTCGCGCGTGCCCGCGGGGGCCACGGACCGGCTCGACGAAGTCATCGTGGGCTGTGCGTACCCCGAGTCCGAGCAGGGCCGCAACGTGGCGCGCGCGGTGACACTCGGTGCCGGGCTGCCCGACCGCGTGCCGGCGATGACGCTGACGCGCCTGTGCGCGAGCAGCCTCGAGGCGACCGCGATCGCCTGCGACCGCGTGCGACTCGGCGACGCGTCGCTCGTGCTCGTCGGCGGCATGGAGAGCATGTCGCGCATCCCGCTCGGCGGGGCGAACGCCTCGCCGAACCCGGAGTGGCTCGCGCACCGCCCGGACATCTATATCGCCATGGGCCAGACCGCGGAGCGCGTCGCGCGCCGCTACGACGTGTCTCGCGCCGAGCAGGACGAGTGGGCCGTGCGCAGCCACGCGCGCGCGGCCGATGCGCGAATACGCGGAGTGTTCGCGGAGGAGATCGTGCCCGTCTCCATACGTGACCGCGCGGCACGCGCTGGGCGCCCCGACGCATCGCCGCCCCTCGACGCACGCGAAGACGACGCCATCCGTCCGGGATCGACGATCGAGAAGCTCGCCACGCTCGAGCCGGCCTTCGCCGCCGACGGCACGGTGACCGCGGGGAACTCATGCCCGACCAGCGACGGCGCCTCGGCGTTGCTCGTGGCCTCGACCGACGCCGTCGCCGCGCTCGGCCTCACGCCGCTCGGGCGCTACGTCGCCTACGCCGTCGCCGGCGTGGACCCCGCGCTCATGGGCATCGGCCCCGTTGTCGCGGTGCCGCGCGTGCTCGCGCGCGCGGGACTCGAGCTCGCCGACATCGATCGCATCGAGCTGAACGAGGCGTTCGCCTCGCAGGTCGTGGCGGTCGTTCGCGAACTGCGGTTACCGGAGGACCGCGTGAACCTCAACGGCGGTGCCCTGGCACTCGGCCACCCGCTCGGTGCGTCCGGCGCGCGGCTCGTCGGCACGCTGCTGCGAGAACTCGCCCGCAATGGCGGCCGCTACGGCCTCGCCACGCTGTGCGTGGGCGGCGGCATGGGGGCGGCGATGGTGCTCGAGCGCGCGGCGAACCCGCCCGCCTTCGCGTAGGCGAGTAGCCTTGCTTCCACTTCGAAAGGACCCGGCAGTGTGCCATCGACGAAGAATTGGGGTCGCGCTGCGAG
>JANLWK010000223.1:0-1626 GCA_031364505.1 Candidatus Eiseniibacteriota bacterium
GGATGGCATCGGATATCCGATGCTCGTGAACGACCAGATCGTGAGCGGGCTCATCGTCGCGGTGACGAGGCTCGCGGCGATCGCGACCCATGGGCGCGCGGGCACGAGCAGCGGGAAGAACGTCACCCACACCGCCAGCCAGGAAATACCGATCACCGAGGGTGCGGAGTCGACGACGAGCCGCTGGTTCTCCGGCCACACGAGCAGCAACCCACCGACGATCTCGAACGCGATCCCGATCCCGATCACGCGCAATTGCGCGAGCCCCGGGCGGCGCGCGTACAGGAACACCCCGATCCCGAGGACCAACGACAGCACGCGCACGATCTGGCGCGCGGCGAACCCCTCGGGCCGCGCCCATCCGAGGTACATGAACGCCAGGTTGATCGCGATGGAGACCGCGAACCCGATCGCATAAACGAGCCCGACGAGCGCCAGGCGGCGCGAAGCATCGCGGAGGAGATCGGGAGGGAGACCCCGGGTGGTGAACTCGCGCCCGCTCCGGAACTCGAACGCAGGGCAGATCAGGCGCGGCGGTTCGGAGCTCATCGCTCGGGGTTTACCACTGCCAGCCGACGCCGACCTCCATCGTTCGCGTGCGCCGCACGATGGCCTCCGACTTCATGAGGTCGTTGAGCCCGAATCCGCCGCGAGCGTGGGCGGTGACGTGCCCCATCCCCGCCGGCCACGCGTAGCTCACACCGCCGCCCAGGACGACGTTCACACGGTGATACCGGTCGGTGACGTCGCGGTCGCCGGCGAGCGTGCCGACGTCTTCGAAGATGTCCGCGGCCGGGGCGAGGCGAATCGCTTGCGTTGCGCCGCCCGCGGAACGAAGCGACGAGGGGACTTCAAAATTCGTCCGCGATCTCGCGACGAGGAGCACCTGGACTTCCGGCCCCGCCTCGATCGAGAAGGGTGACGCCCCGGGCATGACCCGGGCATGCACGGGCACCGCGAGCCAATGCCACCGTTCGCGCATCTCGCCGCTCAGCGTGCTCGAGCCTCCGGTGCCGGAGAAGGTCAACCCAAAAGCCTTGTTCGGAGTCGCCTCCAGGTAGCGCAACCCGCTGACGAGCGCCCAGTTCTGCGCGAGACCCCACTGTGCGGTCGCCCCAACGGACCAGCCGGCGCCACTCGTGCCCTCGAGGAGATCGTCTCTCGAAACGGTCTCGTAGCTGCCCGACACCTCGATGCCGGGACGCGGAACCCAACCGGCCGCGCGTGCGTCGACGGTGGTGACGAGCATCGCGGCGATCGCAATCGGCAATACGAATCTCGTGCGACTCATAACGGCCTCCGCGGGCACCACCGGTCAGGCGCAGCAGTCTACTCTTCACCCTCGTCGGCGCCCATCACCATTCGTCGGGGCTCGACGACCATCCAGCGGGTTCCACTCCCCGCCGCCCCGCGCCGGGGGCACATTCGTCTCTCGCGGTGCCGCCACGTAGGTTACCGGTGTCCAGACGCGTCCATCACCACCCCCATCAGGAGGAATCGATGTCGACCCGGACGCGTTCATGCCCAACGATTCGGGCTACGTGTGGGAGATCCCCGCCGGTCGACCGAAGGAGTAGTGTCCGCCATCGAATCAGCGCCGATCATGTCAGGATTGGGCGTGTCGAC
>JANLWK010000269.1:0-1892 GCA_031364505.1 Candidatus Eiseniibacteriota bacterium
GACGATCCTCTCCAACAACGGCTACACCGTGCACGACCTCGGCAAGCAGGTGCCCGTGCAGGCCATCCTCGACCGCGCGCGCGAAGTCAACGCCACGGCGATCGGCCTCTCGGCACTGCTCGTGTCGACGAGCCGCCAGATGCCGATCTGCGTCGCCGAACTGTCGCGCGCCGGGCTCGACATCCCCGTGCTGCTCGGCGGCGCCGCGATCAACCGCAACTTCGGCCGCCGCGCCGCGATGGTGGAGAACCAGCCGTACGCGCCCGGCGTCTTCTACTGCAAGGACGCGTTCGAGGGCCTGGACGTCGTGAACGTACTCATCGACCCCGCGCAACGCCCCGCGATGGTCGAGCGCATCCACCGCGAAGCGCGCGAGTTCGCGTCGCAGTCCGCCGCGAACGACGCCCGCGCCGCCCAGTCGAGTGCGAAGCAACAGGACTTCAAGGTCACCGTGACACGCGACGTCGACGTGCCCGCGCCCCCGTTCTGGGGCCCGCGCACCACGCCCACGCGCGACGTGTCGTTCGCCGGCATGTTCGCCGGCATGGACCTCAAGACGCTCTACCGCCTGCATTGGGGCGCGCGCGGCAGCGGCGCGCCATACGACAAGCTCATCCGCGAGGAGTTCGAGCCGCGCCGCCTGCGCTTGGAGAAGGAGGCCGAGTCACGCGGCTGGCTACGTCCTACGGGTGTCCACGGCTACTTCCCCGTGCAGAGCGAGGGCCAGGACCTGGTCGTCTACGACGCGTCCGTATTCCCCGCCGGCTCGCTCACGCCGCGCGGCAAGCTCGAGGAGATCGTCCGCTTCACATTCCCGCGCCAGGAAGAGCGCGAAGGCCTGTGCCTGTCCGACTACTTCGCACCCGCCGAGAGCAGCAAGTTCGACGTGCTGGCACTTCAGATCGTGACGGTCGGCCACCAGGCCGACGAGCTGCAGCAGGCACTCGACAAGCGCGGCGAATACGCCGAGGCCCTGTTCGTCCACGGCCTCGCCGTGAGCGCCGCCGAGGGCCTAGCCGAATGGCTGCACGGAGTGATCCGCAAGGAACTCGCCCTGACGCCCGAGCGCGGCAAGCGCTATTCGTTCGGCTACAGCGCCTGCCCCGACCTCGCCGACCAGGCGAAACTCTTCAAGCTGCTGAAGCCCGAGGAAGCCATCGGCGTAACGCTGACGAGCGCGTATCAGCTCGTACCCGAGGCGTCCACGAGCGCGCTCATCGTGCACCACCCGCAGGCCGCCTATTACATGGTGAAGGCCGAAGCGTAGGTTCGACGCAACTGAACGAACTTGCGCCGGCGCAAGTGGCCATTCCGAAGGAGCCCCTCCGATGCCACGCTGGCTCGAACCCGTCACCCTGACGGGCAAGAGAGTGCGCATGGAAACGCTGGACTTGAGCCGCCACTGGGACGGCCTGCTAGCGATCGGCATGGAGTCCGCGATCTGGCGATGGATGATCCCCAACATCCAACGCCCCGCCCACCTGCGCGAATACCTGGAAACCGCCGAGCAGGAGCTGGCCGAGGGCCGCGCGCTACCTTTCACGACGATCGACATCGCCACGAACACGATCGCCGGCAGCACGCGATTCGGCAGCCTCGACCGCCATAACCGCAGAGTCGAGATCGGCTGGACCTGGATCGGCAAAGCCTGGCAACGCACCCACATCAACACCGAAGCCAAATACCTCATGCTCCAGCACGCCTTCGAAAGCATCGGCTGCGCAAGAGTCGAATTCAAAGCCAACGCCCTCAACGACAAGTCCCGAGCCGCAATGGAGAGAATCGGCGCCACGTACGAAGGAACGCTGCGCCGCCACATGATCCGAGACAACGGCGAGTGGCGCGACAGCGTCTACTACAGCGTCATCGAGACGGAGTGGCCGGAGGTGAAG
>JANLWK010000348.1:0-14003 GCA_031364505.1 Candidatus Eiseniibacteriota bacterium
ACCCGGATCCGCCGCCCATCGCGGGCCCGCGACTTGCAGGGAAGCTGATAGAATCGCCGCCCTACGGTTCCCCAGCCCCGCCGACCGCCGCCCCATCGTGAGGATTTCATGAAGCGCCTGGCCCTCTCGCTGATGCTTCCCGCGTTGCTCCTCGCCTGGGCGCCCGCGCAGGCCGTGCCGTCGACGGCCAAGGATCTCTCGTGGCGTGAGTGGAACTCGGGCGTCAAGGAGGCGGGCTCCTCCGACCGCTTCGTGCTCGTCGACGTGTACACGGACTGGTGCGGCTGGTGTAAGCGCATGGACCGTGACGTCTACTCTCAGCGCGAGGTGCGCGACTACCTGAGCCAGAAGTTCGTCGTCGTGAAGCTCGACGCCGAGAGCGAGACGCCGGCCAGCTACGAGGGCAAGTCGTACACCGCCCGGACGCTGGCCAACCGGTTCCGCGTGAACAGCTACCCGACGACGATCTTCCTGCGCCCGGGCGGCTCGCACATCGCGAACGTGCCCGGCTACGTGCCGGCCGACCGCTTCCTGCTGCTGCTGAAGTACATCGGCGAGGGCCACCTCGACCGCGGGATCGCGTTCGACGACTTCGTGAAACAGCAGGCGAAGCACTAGTCTCGGCCGCATGTCGCTGCTGGCCGCTCAGCGCTTGATCGTCATCGACGTCGAAACCACGGGCTGGCGCCCGTCCGATGACGCGATCGTCGAGATCGCTCGCGTCACCATCGAGCACGGTGCCGTCACCGATCGCTGGTCGACGCTCGTCCAGCCGGGCCGCCCCGTGCCACCCGACGCGACGCGCATCCACGGCATCTCGGACGCCATGCTGGCCGGCGCGCCGGCGCCGGCCGAGATCGCGCGGCTTTTCCGCGAGGCCTGCGGCGGCGACACGCTCGTCATTCACAACGCCGGCTTCGACATACCCTTCGTGAACACCATGCTCCGCCGCAGTGGTGCCGCCCCGCTCTACAATCCCGTGCTCGACACGCTGGGCCTCGCGCGCGGCCTGTTCGGGGCGGGCGGGAACACGCTGCGCGAGCTGGCGGAGAAGCTGGGGATCGCGCACACGCAGGCCCACCGGGCGCTCGGCGACGCCCTCGCCACGGCCGGTGTGCTGATGGCACTCGCGCCCCGATGGGAGCAGGATCGCGGCGTGCGCTCGCTGGCGGAGCTTGCGGCGGCGACACAGGATGCGATACGCATCTCGGCGAAACGAAGCGTGCGCCCGCCGGTTCCCGCCGGCGTCTGATGCCTGCCCGCGCTGCCTCGGAGGACGTTTGATCTCGACACTCGAAGTCGGTCAGCTGGCGCCCGAGTTCCGTCTCAAGGGCCCCGGCGGCCAGTGGGTGACGCTGTCCGAATACCGCGGCAAGAAGAACGTCGTGCTGGTGTTCTTCCCGCTGGCGTTCTCGCCCGTCTGCTCGCACCAGCTGCCCGAAGTCCAGGCCCACCTGGCCGAGCTGACGGCGCTCGATTGCGCGGTGTTCGGCGTGAGCGTCGACAGCCACTACGCGAACGAGGCGTTCGCTCGCTCGCTGTCGCTGCAGTTCCCGCTGCTGTCGGACATCAAGCGCCAGGCGATGACGGCTTACGGCGTGTTCGACGACCAGAGGGGCTACAGCGGTCGCGCCACCTTCGCGGTGGGCAAGGACGGCCGCATCGTGCTCATGGACGTGAGCGCCGACATCGACGAGATCCCGAGCATCGAGCAGGTGATCGAAACGCTGCGCCGGATCCCGCCCGCGTCCTGACCCGACCGCCGCGCGCGCGCGGCGCGGGCGGCCCCTGAGCCCCACGCCATGCCAAATGGTCCCCGCGAACGACCGCTCGTCCTCGTCGTCGAGCACGAGCGCGCCGATTCGCGCGCCCTCGCGGAGCATCTCGGCCGCCACGGCTTCGAGGTGGTCTCGGCGCGCGACGGTGAGTCCGCCGACAACGCACTCGAACGCCGTCCGATCGGCTACCTCGTCACCGAACTGAAGGGGCCGCGCATCGACGGCCTCGGCCTGCTGCGCCGGGCGCTGCGGCGCCATCCGTCGATCTGTGCCGTCATCGTGGCGGAGAACGAGAACGTCGAGGCCGCGGTCGCGGCGATGCGCGAGGGCGCCTACGACGTGCTCGTGCGGCCGCTCAACGTCGAGCGGCTGATGGCGGTGCTGCGCCGGGGCGGCGAGCACCAGGCGCTGACGTCGCGCGTGGCCGAGATGGCCGGCCAGCTCGACGAGCGGCTGGGGCTCGAGCGGCTGAGCGGCGCCTCACGCGCGTTCCACCGCGTGCTGGAGCAGGTGCGCGCCGTGGCGCCGACGCGCGCGGCCGTGCTCGTCGAAGGCGAGCCCGGCACCGGCCGCCGCCTCGTCGCGCATGCGATCCACCACCACAGCCCGCGACGCGACGAGCGCTTCGTCTGGGCCAGCTGCGCGACCCCCGGTGAAGGCGTCGTCGAGGCCGACCTGTTCGGGCACGCGGGCGCGGACGAGGCGGACGGACGCCCGGGACGATTCGAGATGGCGGACCGCGGAACGTTGTTCCTCGACGAGGTCGGCGACGCCTCGCCCGGCGTTCAGCTCCGGCTGCTTCGCGCCGTGCAGGAGCGCGCGGTCGAGCGCGTCGGCGGCTCGCGCCCGCACCGGGCCGACGTGCGCGTCATCGCGTCGACGTCGCGCGACCTCGACGCCGAGGCGCGGGCGGGCCGCTTCCGCGAGGACCTGCTCGCGCGGCTCGCGGTGGTGCGGATCGAGGTGCCCCCGCTGCGCGAGCGCACCGAGGACATCCCGCTCATCGTCGAGGGCCTGATCCGCGACTACAGCCGCGAGCACGGCCGCGAGGTCACCGGCGTGAGCCCCGGCGCGCTCGAGGCGCTGGCGAGCCATCCGTGGCCGGGCAACGTGCGGGAGCTGGCGAACGTGATCGAAGGCATGGTCGCCGCCGCGGGCGGGAAACACCGCCTCGAGCTGAGCGACGTGCCGCCGGCGCTGCGCGGCACGCGCGAGCGCGGCTCGGCACTGTCGGTGACGGTGGGCATGACGGTCGCCGAAGCCGAGCGAAAGCTCATCGAGGCGACACTCCGCCACACCGGAGGCGACAAGCCGCGCGCCGCAGCGATGCTCGGCATCGGCCTGCGCACCCTGTACCGCAAGCTCGAGGAATACGGCATCGAGTGAATCGTCATGGAGTCGACATGCCAGCGCGTCCCGGGACGAGTTGTGTTTGGCCACGCGGGATTCGCGCGTTCGACGTCATCGAACGAACTTGCGCCGGCGCAAGTTGAGGGGTCTGGAGGCAGCACCGATGAAGAGCCTGCGGGGAATCCTCTCCGTTGTGCTGTGTGGTGCCGGTTTATCGACCGCAACAGCGGGTTGCTCGGGCGAAAGGACACCTCAGCCGTCTGCAACAATTGTGCGGCTCGAGCAGAGCGCGAGCCGGGGAGACTCGGTGTTCGCGTCTGACGCATTGGCAATGGCACGCCAGATTGGAAGCACGCAATCGCCCGCGGGACGGCAACTAGCACGCAATGCGCTCGCGACACTCGCGAAGCACCCTGTCCAACGCGAGTTGGTGGAGTCCGATGACATCCACGCACGCCTGGAGCTCACCATCTATCTGGTCAATGGGGCGGATAGCAGTGATGCCGAACGGCGAGCGAGCCTCCTACAGATCTCGACCGCCATGGGCGCGATGCGGCAGGAGCTCGCGGAGCCTTTCCAGTGGCGGCCGGTGACCCTGGATAACGTTGCACTCGCCCCGATCGCGGACCCGCGAGAGCGCGCCGAACATCTCGCAGCAGTTCGCGCCAAGCGGGTAAACGACGTGCTGAACAACCGCTACAACTCGCGGCACACCGAACTGCGCGATGCCATGCAAGTGTTGGAGTTGGTCGTTCCGCGCTACATGGCTGACACGCTCCAGCCCGACGAGCGGCGTGGATCGTTCGCACGTCGATGCATGGCGACGGCGCGTCTCACCTCTGAGGAACGTGCCGTAGTAGAGGGGCGTTAGATGAACGCGGGCGACGCCGCGTGATTCGCGTCGTCGAACGAACAGCCGCGCGGGCCACGCCGCGCCGTTTCCCGTCGTCGAGCGAACCTGTCGGGGCACCGACTTTGAAGTCGACTGTCCCCGGGGACAGTGAAGTTCAGTCGGCGTAAACGAAGACGTGACGCGCAGCGCAGACGGCGTCAGCGCTTCGCCGGCCCGAAGCGCTCCGCGAGGTAACCGACCAGCGAATCGTGCGCCGCGGCGGGAACGGGCGCGCCCCACAGTTCCATCTGGTGCACCGTCTTCTCCCAGCCCGCTCGATCCTTGTGCTGTTGCGTGACCAGCATCGTCGAGTGACAGGCGAGACATGCGCGCTCGGCGATTGCTCGACCGGCGCCCGCGGGATAGTGGATCGCGTGGGGCCCGGCGGGGGCGCGCTTCGCCGCGGGGGCCGCGCCAAGCACGAGTGCTGCGGCCAGCACGACGACGGCCGCCGCCGCGAGGCGGACGCCCTTCGCGTCACGCCACGACACGGAAGGTCACCCGGTGGATCGAGTTGTTGCCGTAGCCGCCGGCGTTCACGCGCGCCTCGATCGGCTGGGTCTCGCCCGACGAGTCGGTGGCGCGGGCCATCACGGTCATCGTTCCGGGTTTCATCGCGGACACGTCGGCCTGCCAGGCCCGCCACGCGAACGGCGATCGCTCGCCGACCAGGATCGCGGGCCGCCACGTGGCGCGGCCGTCGGTGGAGATCTCGACGCGCGCCACGCCCGCGGGGCCCGACCACGCGAAGCCCTCGACGCGCAGTATTCCCGGCGCGACGCGGATGCCGTCGAGCGGCCGGGTGATGATCGACTTCACGCGCAGCTCCTGCACCGGCGGCGCCTGCGCGGGATCCTCACCCGGATACGTGTAGCGATAACCCTTCGCCATGAAGTGGTTGTCCGACGGCGCCGCCTCGACCCGCACGCGCGTCAGCCACTTGGCCGACGCCATGCCGAACCAGCCCGGCACGATCGCGCGCACCGGCGCACCGTGGAGCGCGGGCAGCGGCACGCCGTTCATGCCGTGGGCGATCAACGTGTCGGCCATGGCCTTGTCCGCCGGAATGCTGCGCAGGAACGGGGGCACGGTGGGAAACGGCGCGTGATCGGCCGCCTCGAGCCACACGTGCTTCGCCTCGGGCGCCACCTCGGCACGGGCGAGTAGCGTTGCGAGCGGAACACCCGTCCACCGCGCGTTGCCCACCGCGCCACGCCCCCACTGCGTGCCGGACGTGTTCGGCAGCGGGAGCAATCCCCGCCCGTTCCCGGCGCACTCGAGCGTGTGTGCGACGTAGCGGCCGGGCATGGCGCGCAGCTCATCGAGGCCGAGCGAGAACGGCTTCCGCACGAGCCCGGTGACCTCGAGGCGCCACGTCGCGGGATCGATGGAGGGCGCGGGAAAGTGGCTGCGGACGAAGAACCGCTCGTTGGAGGTGTTCCACGAGCGTCCGAGCGAGGCGAGCGACGTCTCCCAGTGCTCGGGCCAGTCGGCGCGCTCGATCATTCCGGGCGGTGCCGCCAGCGCCCGCCGCGCCCATGCGGGCCGCGATCCGAGGACGGCCGTCGCGGCGGCCCCGCGGGCCACGGACTCGAGGAACTCACGGCGGCGCATGGGCGCATGGTGCGACGCGGCGCGTTTTCGCCGCAAGTCCGTCGTCCGCGAGTGGTTCGACGGCGTGCGCCGCGTTCGCCATGGCCCGTGAAGGCGGCCCGCGCGCCGGCCGATACCTCGCGAGGTGGAGCGCGGCCGGAGTTCCGGACGCCCGCTCCCCCACTCCGGAGGGGATCCGTGGGCTACATCAAGGACGAGAGCACCGGTAAGTTCGTGTGGGTCGACGATGTGCTCGACGATTCCGCCGTGGGCGAGCAGCATTACGGGCACGCATCGGGCGTCGCGAACGCCGCCGGTCACGGCTCACCCACCGCGCGACCGTGGCTGCTGATCGGCCTCGTCGTGGCCCTCGTCGCGGGAGTCGCCATGTGGGGCGTACGCGCCGCGGGCAACAAGTCCGAATCGATCTCGAACATCCGCACGAAGCCGGCGAGCTACGACGGCCAGAACGTCGTGCTCAAGGGCCGCGTGGGCGATGTGTTCGAAGTCGGCGGCAGCTGCGCCTACTATCTCCACCAGGGCCGCGACACGATCGTGGTGTTCACGCGCGGCCAGCGCCCCCGGGCGCAGCAGACCGTCACCATTCACGGCTCGATCAGCATGGGCTACCTCGACGGCGCCGCGCGCCCCGCATTGTTCCAGTCGGCGAGCGACAAGTAGGTCATTGGCGGCCTCCCTGGCCGCCTCGCTATTATGCATGTGAATGCATGTGTTTCGTAATGCTACACCGCATGCGATTTCTTGCATTTGCTTGATCGAAATACCCCTCCGGGACACTTGACGCGCTGGCGATCAATCGACCATTCTGCCAGAGGCGTCGTGCCATTATGACAATCACGCGGCACGACACAGAAGATCGACATCGCTCAAGTCCCTACGCGAGGAGGAATGAACATGAACGTCCGGCCTCTTGCCGACCGCATCCTGGTCCGGCGCATCGAGGAGAAGGAGACGGTGAAGGGCGGAATCATCATCCCCGACACCGCCAAGGAGAAGCCGCAGGAGGGCGAGGTCGTGGCCGTGGGCCCCGGCCGCCTGACCGAGGACGGCAAGCGCATCACGCCCGAAGTGAAGAAGGGCGATCGCGTGCTGATCGGCAAGTACAGCGGCACCGACGTCAAGATCGACGGCACCGAGTACACGATCCTGCGCGAAGACGACGTGCTCGGCGTGCTCGCGTCGGAGAAGTAACCCACCCCCACCCGAATTCCGCCGCGGCATGGCGCGTTCCCGCGCGCCGCGGCTTCGAACCACCTCAAGGAGGCAGCAATGGCAGCCAAGCAGTTGCTCTTCAGCGAGCAGGCCCGGCAGGCCATCCTCGAGGGTGTCGAGATCCTGGCCAAGGCAGTCAAGGTCACTCTCGGACCTCGCGGACGCAATGTCGTGCTCGACAAGAAGTGGGGCTCACCGACGGTCACCAAGGACGGCGTGACGGTCGCCAAGGAGATCGAACTCGACGAGCCGTATCACAACATGGGCGCGCAGATGGTGCGCGAGGTCGCCTCAAAGACGTCGGACGTCGCGGGCGACGGCACCACGACCGCCACGGTGCTCGCGGAGTCGATCTTCCGTGAGGGCCTGAAGAACGTCACCGCCGGCACGTCGCCGATGTACATCAAGCGCGGCATCGACAAGGCCGTGAACACGGTGACGGACGAGCTCAAGAAGCTCAGCCGCACGGTCAAGGAGAACAAGGAGATCGAGCAGGTCGCGACGATCTCGGCCAACTCCGACAATGTCATCGGCAAGATCATCGCCGAGGCGATGGAGAAGGTCGGCAAGGACGGCACGATCACGGTCGAAGAGGCCAAGTCGGTCGAGACGACGCTCGACGTGGTCGAGGGCATGGAGTTCGACAAGGGCTACATCTCGCCCTACTTCGTGACCGAGAAGGAGAACATGGAGGCCGTGCTCGAAGACGCCTTCATCCTCCTCTACGAGAAGAAGCTGTCGAACATGAAGGACCTCCTGCCGATCCTCGAGAAGATCGCGCAGCGCGCTAAGCCGCTTCTGATCATCGCCGAAGACGTCGAAGGCGAGGCGCTCGCGACGCTGGTGGTCAACAAGCTCCGCGGCACGCTCGCGGTGTGCGCCGTCAAGGCGCCGGGCTTTGGTGACCGTCGCAAGGCCATGATGGAAGACATCGCGATCCTGACCGGTGGCAAGGTCATCAGCGAAGACCTCGGCATCAAGCTCGAGAACGTGAAGATCGAAGATCTCGGCCGCGCGAAGAAGCTCAAGATCGACAAGGAAAACACCCTGGTGGCCGAAGGCTACGGCAAGAAGGCCGACATCCAGGGCCGGATCGCCCAGATCAAGCGCGAGATCGAGGACACGACGTCCGACTACGATCGCGAGAAGCTGGCGGAGCGTCTGGCGAAGCTCGCCGGAGGCGTCGCAGAGATTCACGTCGGCGCGGCGACCGAGATGGAGATGAAGGAAAAGAAGGCTCGTGTCGAGGACGCCCTGCACGCGACGCGCGCGGCGGTCGAGGAAGGCATCGTGCCGGGCGGCGGCGTGGCGTACATCCGCTGCCTGCCCGCGCTCGAGAAGCTGTCGGCCGAGCTGGAAGCCGATGAGAGGGTGGGCGTGAACATCGTGAAGCGCGCGCTGGAGCAGCCGTTGCGCACGCTGTGCGAGAACGCCGGCCTCGAGGGCTCGGTCATCGTCGAGCACGTGAAGAAGGAGAAGAAGTTCACCGGCTTCAACGTCGACACGGAAGAGTACGTCGACATGTTCGAAGCCGGCATCATCGATCCGACCAAGGTCTCGCGCAGCGCGCTGCAGAATGCGGCGTCGGTGGCGAGCCTGCTCCTCACGACGGAAGCGCTCATCACCGAGATCCCGGAGAAGAAGAAGGCTCCGGCGCCCTCGGGCGGCGGCGGCTACGGCGGCGAGGACTACTAGACCGTCTCGAAGTCCGAGTACAAGGAACGCCCAATACGAACGGCCCGGGCACGGATGCCCGGGCCGTTTTGTGTGTCTGGGCTCGAACAAACGGTAGCGCGCTATCGCGCGCGGTGAGACGTCGTTCGTTTGGATGTACCGACTCGAACGGACGCTAGCGCGCTATCGCGCGATGCAACGTCGTTCGTTTGAGCGGCACGGCGCCTCGCCGGACCAGCGTTTTCGCGGTTAGGATGGAACGGTCATGAATCGTCGCGCCACTCGCTCGCAGACGGCCGGCCGATCGCGGCCACGCTCGCGGCCCGCCGAACCACGCACCGCCCGCAGGCGCATCCGGGCCACGGACGTCACGCCCTGGCTGATCGTGCTCGCCGCACTGCTCGTGCGGTTGCCGGGCATCGGTGCGGGGCTGCCGCAGGTCTATGAAGAGGCCTATCCGTTCAAGCGCGCGTGGGACATGTGGGGGTTCGGGCTCGGCGGCCGGATCGACCTGAATCCGCACTTCTTCCGCTATCCGAGTCTCGTCTTCTACGCGCAGTTCATCGGCCAGGCGATCGTGCGCGCGTGGCTCTGGCTCGGCGGGGCCGTTCACTCCGCGGTCGACCTCGAGGCGGCGAGCATCGCCGATCCGACGGCGTTCATGCTCGCCGGCCGCGGCATCATCGCGCTGTCGGGCGCCGCGACGGCGTGGGCGGCGTTCGCGCTCGCTCGTGCCGCGGGACTCGGCCCCGGCGCGTGGGCGGCGGCGGCGATCGTGGCGCTCGACGCGCCGTTGGTCGCGCAGTCGCGCACCATCGACGTCGATGTCCCGCTCACGTTGCTCACGACGCTTGCGCTCGTCTGCGCGGTGCGACTGTGCGCGCGCCAGCGAACGCGCGATGTCGTGATCGCCGGCGTCGTCGCGGGGCTCGCGGCGTCGGCCAAGTACACGGGCGTGCTGGCGCTCGTGCCGTGCATGGTCGCGCTGTGGATCCCGGCGGACGAGGCCCGCGGCGAGCGCCCGGGCCCCCAGCCCCCCGAGCTCCGCGCCCGGCTCGCCTCGATCGCGATCGTCGTGGGATCCGCGCTCGCGGCGTTCGCGGTGACGTCGCCCTACGTGCTCATCGACGCGCGGGCGGCGCTCGCCGATCTCTCGGCGGAGCGGCAGCACCAGGAGCTGGGCCACTTCGGCCAGCGGGCGGCCGCGACATGGACGTGGTTCCTGTCGGCATGGGTGGATCGCGTCGCGGGGATGCCGCTCGCGCTGGCGAGCCTCGCGGGCTTCGGCGCGATGCTGCGCCGCCGCCGGGCCGCGGCGCTGATCGTGGGATCGTTCGCCCTCGCCATCGCCACCGTCCTCGCTGGCACACATGTGCATGCCGATCGATATCTGCTGCCGCTCGTCCCGGTCGCCGCGGTGCTCGTGGGGTTCCTGGTGGAGGCCATCACGGGGCTGGGACTGATGGCAAGATCCACGATGCGTGTGCGTTATGCGGTCATCACTGGGTCCATGATCTTATGCATGACTCCGCATATGACTGTCCTGGCCGCGCAGTGGAATCGTGGGCGCACGGACTCCCGGACCGAGGCCAAGCAATGGATCGAGTCCCACATTCCTCCGGGGTCGATGGTGGTCTGCGAAGCCTACGGTCCCCCGCTCGTCGGCCCCCTCGACGTGTCCGAGATGGATCCGGAGCTGCGCAACGCGCTCGCCCGCCGCGGCTACGGGCGCGAGATGTACGCGGTGCTGACGGTGCCGTCCTACCAGGTCGTGCCGCGCCGCTCGGCGCGCTTCTACCAGCTCGCGCTCTACCGCGACGCGGATGCGTTCGTCGTGAGCGACGCCGTCCGTTCCCGCTACGCCGCGGAGCCGGACAGCTTCGCCGCCCAGCTCGCGTTCTACGACTCGCTGCCCGCGCGCTTCCCGGTGACGCACACGATCCCCGCCTCGGGCGGCGGTCCCGCGCTCACCGTGTACTGGCACGGCCGGACGAACGACCGGTTCGCCGACCGCGCTGCCACGGGGCCCGACTCCGCGATCGTGCGCACCGGAACGTCGATCGGCGGCGAGGACTTCTTCCACTACAACCAGGGCGCCAACTACGAGGCGTTCGGCCGGCCGCGCGCCGCCGCGGACGCTTACGAGATGTGCCTCAACTACCCCAGCTCGCCCGACCACATTCACACCAAGGCTTCGATCCGGCTCGCGATGCTGATGGTCCGTGCCGGGCGGCGCGACGTCGCCATCCGGCTGCTCGAGGACATGGAGGCGCATCCCAAGGACCCGGGGGAGGCGGAGGAACTGGGCGCGCTGCGCCGCCGACTGGCGGCGGGGTTGTAGCGGTATGCCGGGCGCGTCGGCACCCCGGCGCCTACGGCAGCAGCAGCATCCGGCGCGTCTGCGTGAACCGCGCGCCGCGGCCGTCGAGGCGGCTGGCTTCGAGGCGGTAGAAGTACACGCCGCCGGGCAGTCCCGCGCCGTCGACACGCGCGGCCCACGCGCCGGCGCCGCGCTCGCCGTCCGCGAGGCGCGCGACCTCGCGGCCCGTCACGTCGAACAGCGTGAGTCGCACGCGGCTCCGGGCCGGCAGCGCGTAGCGGACCCAGCACCCGCCATGCGCGGGATTCGGCCGGCTCTGCTCGAGCGCGAACACCACCAGCGCCGGTCCGTCCGCGGGCACGTCCGTGGTGTAGAGAACGCCCTGGTAGCCATGGACGACGCTCGCCGTGTTGCCAACGAACAGCGTTGGATTGGCCGCGTCAGCGTCACCCGGCTGCGTGTCGTAAACGAGCGTTCCGGACGAGGTATGCGTCACACGCAGGCGCAGCCGGTCGGTGGTGCCGCCCTGGATGCCGCCGTCGACGCACGAGAGCAGGAAGCTGCAGGCCTGGGGATCACCGGTCACGGTGCCGGTGCCGGTGATCCGCACGAACGCGCCGTTGATCACGATCGCCGAGAGCGTCGTGCTCGTGAACTCGAAGCCGGTCCGCAGCATGCGGAACCGCACCTCGCCGGTCGGGGCGCCCGGCGATGCCGGGTTCTTGTTGAATTTCGCGACGAAGCCGAAGCCCATCTTGCCCGTGGCGGTGTCGGGCACGAACGCGCCCGCGGGCGACGCGTACCAGCCGCCGGCCGCCGCATATCCCTTCGTGCTGTCGTAGGCCACCACGACCTCGCGCACGTCGTCGTTCAGGCCCGTCGCCATGGGACCGCCGGCGCCGCCGCCGACATCGAGTTGGACCTCGTACACGCCGGACGCGGGCGGCGCGTAACTCGCGCTCACGCTCCCCGGCTGGAGCGCCAGCGGCTCGGTGATGATGCCGGGAATCGTCGCCGTGTCGATGGTCCACGTCGCCTGATGCGCCGGGCCCGTGGCATCCCAGAAGGCTCCCTGCAGGGCAACCGGGGTGCCCATGCGCACGATGGTGCCGCTCGGCGGCGACACGATGTTGAGCGCAACCACGACCGGGATCGACCATACCGACGTCTCACCGGTCGAATCGACGCTCGTCACCGTGACCGTGTACACGCGCACGCCTGCTCCGACGGCGCGCTCGGCGCGCAGCCGCACGTGATGGGCATCGATCACCTCCCAGTCCGGCGCCACGTCGCCGTCGCTCGTTCCCGTCACGGGTTCGCTGCTCGTCACCGACAGCGTGGTCGCGACCGGACTGCAGTCGCTCACGGCGTAGTCGATCGTCACGTCGCGCAACGCGTGATCCGCGGGCGCGAGCGAGGGCGTGCTCGCCGTCAGCCCCGTGACGACCGGCGGCCCGTCCGCGGCGTACTCGAACCGCGCCTGGATCGTGTGCGGCGCCGCGACCGCATCGAACGTGTAGCTCGTGACCGCGCCGACCGAGACGCCGTCGACCAGGACGTCACGGACGGCGCGGCAGGAATCCACCGCGATCGTGAACGTCATCGCGCCGTCGCAGGACACCGTGACCGCTCCCGATGGGGCGATCGAGCCGCCCGGGTCGGCGCCGGCCGTGATCGTCACCGCGAGCGGCGTGAAGGTCGCGAAGATCGAGTGCGAAGCCGTCACGTTCGTGAACGTGTAGCTCGCGATCACGCCTTTCGAAACGCCGTCGACCCACACCCCCGAGGTGGCGTGACAGGGGGCGGCCGTGATCTGGAACACGGCGTTCGTGCCACAGCCGATGGGCGGCGCCCCGCCGGGGGTGATCGTGCCACCGGGCCCCGCCTGCGCGCTGAACGCGAACGTGCGCAGGGCGAAGCTGGCGGCGATGGTGTGTGGCTGGCGCACGTTGACCATCGTGTACGACGCAAGCGGCCCCTTGGAGACGCCGTCCACCTTGACGTCGAGAATCGTGTGGCACGCGTCGGGCGTCACGGTGAAGGAGCGGTCGGTGCCACACGTCACGGCGACCGCGCCGCTCGGGCTGATCGATCCGCCGGTGCCGGCACTCGCGGTGACGGTGATCGCGACCGGCGCGAATCGTGCCAGGATCGTGTGGTCGGCGTGGACGTTCGTGAACGCATAGCTTGTGAGCGGGCCCTGCGACACGTCGTCGATGGTCACGTCGTCGATCGCATAACACGGGGCCGGCGTCACGGAGAACGACGTCGTGGTGCCGCAGCCCACGACGAGGTTCCCCGGCGGCGAGATCGATCCGCCAGCGCCCGCGACGGCGAGCAAGTGATACGTGAGCGGCACGAAGCTGGCTTCGATCGTGTGGTCGGTCTGGACGTCCTCGAACGTGTATACGGGGAGCGGGCCCACCGACGCGCCGTCGATGAGCAGTTGCTCGACCGCGTAGCACGGGTTCGGATTGATCATGAACGTCTTGCTCGTGCCGCATGACACCTGGACCACGCCGTTCGGGCTGATCGTGCCGTGCGGGCCCGCGCTGGCCGTGATCGGGAACGTGAGGCGCGCGAAGCTGGCCTGGATCGTGTGATCGGTCGACACGAACAGGAACTGGTAGGACGTCACCGGCCCGCGCGAGACGCCGTCCACGACGACGTCCGCGATCGTGAAGCATGGCTCGGCCGAGATCTCGAACTGCCGCAGGTCACCGCAGGCGACCACGATTGGGCCGCTGGGCGAGACCGAGCCGCCGACGCCCGCCGTGGCGTTGATGGTGTGGGTGCAGGGCCCGACCGTGGCGGACGCGGGCACCGCGACGGCGATGGACGCGATCGCCCACACGGCAGCCGCGATGCATGGAAGCCATCGGAGCCATGGGAGCATGGGGCCATGCAAGCGCCGGGGCGTGATGCGGGAATGGGGGCAAGCCATGCGAGGTGGTCGGTCGTATTCCCAGCGGTGGCACGGCGGAAGGGCTTCCAAGGATACCCGCCCGGGGGCCGTCGAAGCCAGCCCGAACCATCGGGCGTCGGGCCGGCCCGTCCGCCGCCGTTTCAGTGCCCGGGCGTGGGCCCCGTGCCGGGCCACGGTCCCCGGCGCTCGAGGTGGCGCTCGAATTCGGCGTCGAGCACGGGCCGCCGTTCGCGCCAG
>JANLWK010000363.1:0-8041 GCA_031364505.1 Candidatus Eiseniibacteriota bacterium
CACGGCATCCGCATCAAGGATTCGGCGCTCGTCGCGGCGGCGATGCTGTCGAGCCGCTACCTCACCGACCGGAAGCTGCCCGACAAGGCGATCGACCTGGTCGACGAGGCGGCGTCGCGCCTGCGCATGGAGATCGATTCCATGCCGACCGAGCTGGATGAGCTGACGCGGCGCGAGCGCCAGCTCGAGATCGAGCGCCAGGCGCTGGGCAAGGAGTCGGACTCGGGTTCCAAGGAGCGGCTGAAGCGGCTGGAGAACGAGCTCGAGCGCGTGCGCGCCGAGAAGAGTGTGCTCGAGGAGCATTGGAAGAAGGAGAAGGAGGTCGTCGACTCGATCCGCGCCCTGAAGGCCCAGCGCGAGCGCATCAAGGTCGAGGAGGCGAAGGCCGAGCGCGTGAGCGACCTGGCCCGCGTCGCCGAACTGCGCTACGGGCAGCTGCTCCAGGTCGAGCGCAAGCTCGAGCAGGAGAATGCGCGGCTCGCCACGATCCAGCTCGAGCGGCGCATGCTCAAGGAGGAAGTCGACGAGGAGGACATCGCCGAAGTGGTCGCCAAGTGGACCGGCGTGCCGGTCACACGGCTGCTGGAAGGCGAGGTGCAGAAGCTCGTGAAGATGGAGGAGCGCCTGCACCAGCGCGTCATCGGCCAGGAGGAGGCGGTGCGGCTCGTGTCCGAGGCCGTCCGGCGCGCGCGCGCCGGTCTCCACGATCCGAAGCGCCCGATCGGCTCGTTCCTGTTCCTCGGCCCCACGGGCGTCGGCAAAACCGAGCTGGCGCGGGCGCTGGCCGAGTTCCTGTTCGACGACGAGCGCGCCATGGTGCGCATCGACATGAGCGAGTACCAGGAGAAACACACGGTCGCGCGGTTGATCGGGGCGCCGCCGGGCTACGTCGGTTTCGAGGAGGGCGGGCAGCTCACCGAGGCGGTGCGGCGGCGGCCGTACTCGGTGCTCCTGCTCGACGAGGTCGAGAAGGCGAACCCCGAGGTGCTGAACGTGCTGCTCCAGCTGCTGGACGACGGCCGGCTCACCGATGGCCAGGGGCGCACGGTCGATTTCCGCAACACGCTCGTGATCATGACGTCGAACCTCGGCTCGCAGTGGATCCTCGAGCTGGGCGATGAGCGGGAGGAAATGGAGCGGCGCGTGAACGAGGCGCTGCGCCAGCACTTCCGGCCGGAGTTCCTGAACCGCGTCGACGAAACGGTGATCTTCCACACGCTCACGAAGCAGGACCTGCGGCGCATCGTCGACCTCGCGGCCATCGGGCTCGCCCGCATGCTGAAGGAGCGCGACATCGGTCTCGTGCTCACCGACGCGGCGCGCGACGCGCTCGCCGAGGAGGGCTACGACGCGAATTTCGGCGCGCGACCGCTCAAGCGCACGCTGCAGCGCCGCGTGCAGAATCCGCTCGCGCTCAAGTTGCTGCAGGGCGAGTTCAAGCCCGGGCAGACCGTCGAGGTCGGTGTCGAACGAGGCGAATTCACGTTCCGGAAGCCGTCGAAGCCGCAGCCCGCATCCGTTTAGAGGGGGCAATCCGGGCCCTAGAATATCAAACGGTGCCCAACGAGCCTGACATCCTCTTTGCGTATCGGGACGATTCCCGCTTGAAACGAACGGGCCGCTCGCCGATTCTGCAGGCCCGCGAGGAGCCTGTCCCCTACCGGCCCGGCCGTGTCCCCGCGGGAAACGCGTCCCGCTCGCCCGCATTGCGTTCCGCAACGGACACCCGTGCAATCCGCCATCCCACCCGGGAACGCGGGGCCGGATGCCCCAATCGGTAACGCACGATTCGGAGCGAGCTTGTAACGAGATGCTCCGTCTGGCATGGCGGCTGCGGTCAGCACGCGCCTCCTCCTGCATGCACGGATCGCAAATGGAGTTTTCCATGGCCGGAACGCAGCCAGCCTCGCGTCGTCGCGTGCGCTCATACGGAAGGAGTGCGCTTGCCCTCCTCGTCCTGATCCCCGCGACGCTACCCGCATTGGCGAACGCGACCACCTATTACGTGGCCCCCGGCGGCAGCGACTCGAACTCGGGCACCAGTTCCGCCGCCGCGTGGTCGACCATCGGCAAGGCGAATTCGAAGGTGGCGGCCGGGGACGTCGTGATCGTCGCCGACGGCACCTACGGGCACTATCCATCGCCCGCCGTCTCGGGCTCCGTGAACGCCCGCATCACGTACATCGGCGATCTCGCGAACCCCGCAAACGTCACGGTGTCGGGCAACAACAACCTCGGCAAGAGCCACGTCACCGTGAAGGGCTTCAACCTCACCGGCGGCATCTTCGTCACCGGCGGCACGCGCGACTCGGTCGCCTGGTGCCGCGCCAACAGTGACGCGAGCCGGCTCCAGCGCAGCGACGACTGCGTGATGGCCTTCTGCAACTTCGTCGGCCAGCGCTTCTGGATGCTCGGCTCCGAGTCCGACACGTCCCAGATCGCGCATCGCGACACCCTGTCGGACTGCTCCTTCACGCTGACCCCGACGGACCAGGGTGGCCACACCGTGCGGCTCAAGACGCTCGACCAGTGCCTGGTGCGCCGCTGCCGCTTCATCATCGACGTCGGCGCGGGGGCGGTGGGCGCCTCGCCGACCAAGCTGTTCACCGTGCGCAACTGCCGCTTCGTCGACAGCTTCTGGGACATCACGAACCGCTGCACCAGCGGCTGCGACGAGTCGGGCTGGTTCGTGCTGCGCGACTTCACGCAGAACAACGCGTTCGTGCGCGACACGATCCAAATGCACGGTCCCGGCGAGACCCAGTTCTTCGCCACCTGCTCGGGCTCGTGGCCCGGAACCACGATCAACAACAACTACGACAGTTGCGTGTTCAAGAACGACGGGCCGAACGCGTACGGCCACGCGTTCTTCTACCAGGACATCGCCGAGTCCGACACCGTGACGAACTGCCTGTTCGTGAGCAGCCTCGGCGGCCTCGGGTTCACCGGACGCATGAACGGGCCGGTCGTCATCGATCACTGCACGATCGCCGGCCAGAAGCCGTGGAACGGCGCCGCGTTCCTGGACATCCGTCCCGAGTACGTGTCGGGCACGCTCCAGTTCACGAACAACATCGTCTATTCGTGGCCGAGCCAGACGCACCAGATCAGCTCGACCGCACTCAAGGGCAATCAGTACGGCCTGCCCGGCCACCTGGACGCGCACCACAACCTGTACTTCGCGCCGCAGCGGGCCGACTCGTGCATCTGGGCCGGCCAGTTCACGCGCCCGGGCTCGGGATCGTACTGGTGCGCCAACGTCAACGCGGACTGCAGCGGCTCGGTCTACGGTGATCCGCTGTTCGCCGACGCATCGACCGTGATGGATTTCGACGGGCGCCTGCGCACGGGTTCGCCGGCGCTGCACGCCGCCCTCGACGGCTCGGACCTCGGTGCCTTCGGGATCGCCGCCGCGGACGCCATCGCGCCCGCGGGCGTGTCGGACCTGCGCGCGGGGGTGAAGAGTGATTCGTACGTCACCCTGCTCTGGACCGCGCCCGGCGACGATGGAAGCTTCGGCCGCGCGCGCGCCTACGACGTGCGCTGGTCGACGAACCCGATCACCGCGTCGAACTTCACGGCGGCGACCGCGTGGACGAGCCCGCCGACGCCGGTGAGCGCGGGAGGGGCCCAGACCACGCTCGTGACGGGGCTGAGCGCGGGGCGCACGTACTACTTCGCGCTCGAAACCCGCGACGAGGCCGGCAACTGGTCGGGGTTGAGCAACGTCGTGACCGTGACGACCGACGGGACGGACGTCACGCCGCCGAGCGACGTCAAGGACCTGAAGGCGACTCCGTAGAGTCCGCTTTGCTGTAGAAGACGACCTGGTTCTTCGGCGGCCGCTTGGCCTTGAGCAGGGCCAGGTTTGCCGCGCGCCACAGGTCGGCCGGCGTCCCTTCGTGCTCCGGATAGACGGCGACCCCGATGCTCACCGTGACCGCCACGCGATGGGCGCGCCCGTCCAGAGCCGTGACCCGCACATCCTGCCGCTCCGCGAGCGTGCGCAACCGCTCGGAGATCGTGCGCACGTCGGGCAGGTGCACCGGGGCGGTGAGCAGCACCGCGAACTCCTCGCCGCCCCAGCGGCACACGGTGTCGAACGGCCGCACGCCGCTGCGCAGCGCGACGACGACCTCCATCAGCACCTGGTTGCCGGCCTCGAACCCGAACGTGGTGTTGAACGACTTGAAGTCGTCGATGTCCACGATGCACAGCGCCATCGACGCCCCTTCGCGCTGGGCGCGCGCCATCTCGTTCTTCATCTGGAGATCGAAGTACGGGCGGTTGTAGGCGCCGGTGAGCGGATCGACGAACACCAGGCTCTCGATGCGCGCGGCGCGTTCGAGCGCCGTGGCGCAGCAGTCGGCCATCAGCGCCACGAGCGCCAGCGCGTCGGCGTCGAACGGGTTCGGCTCGTCCGCGCGCATCTCGAGGACGCCGAGCGTGCGGCCCGTCGACTCCGTCACCGCGGCGAGCACGAAGGCGCGCACGCCGGCTCGCACGGCCTCGTTGCGGAGCCGGGCGCTCGCGGTCGTGTCCGGGCAGTAGACGAGCGACCGCGGCTGCGACAGCGCGTGTGCCGTCCACGTGTCGCTGAGCGGCGTCGCCGCGCCATGGACGCCGTTGCCGGCGGGCACGAAGCGAACGTCGCGCGCGCCGAGCAGGTCCCGACCCACCTGGTCCAGCTGCTCGAACAGCGCGCCGCGCGGATCGCCCTTGCGCGGGTCGTTCGAGAACAGCGGCTCGTCGAGACGGAGCAGGCGCCGCACGTGGGCGATCGCGGTCTGGGCGTGCGCGGGCAGGCTCGCGCGCGGAATCGTGCGAACGCCGTCCTGCTCGGTCGGTTTCGGCAGCTGGAGCGTGACGACCTCGAGCCGGCCGCGCGTGAGGTAGCGCACGGTGCCCAGGTCCGCGGTCGCCGGCGCCAGCTTCGACATGGCGCCGTGGCGCTCGAGCTGCGCAAGTGCTGCCAGGGCCGCCTGCTCGATCTCGCCCGCGACGCCGGAACGCAGCGCGCCGTCGACGACCGCGCGCTCGGCCGTGGTCAGGGCCTCGAGCGGGAGGACGCGTTCGAGCAGGTGGCGGAAATCGATGTGTTCCTGGGGCATGGTCCGGTGCAGGCCAGCCCCGCTCGGGACCCCGGGCGGATGGTGGAGGGGAGGCGGCGGGGCACGATGCGTTTCGCTCCGGGATCCGCTCCCGGGTGACTACTGGAGTCTATCACAGCGAAGCCCGTTCGGGCCGCTGTTCATGCGGGTCGGAGGTGGGTATTTCGCCCCAGCCACGCGCCCGCCGCGGATCGGGCGCCGCGTGGGGCGTCGCGTCGGGCGTCGGGCGTCGGCGCTATCGCAGGCGCAGGAGCCGCTCGACCCGCGTGCCGAGCGGTGTCGCGAGCCGCACGAAGTAGGCGCCCGGCGCGATCGCATGCCCCGCGTCGTCGCGGCCGTCCCAGCGGATCGAGGTCGTCCCGCGCGGCAGCCGGCCGCTCGCGAGCGTGCGCACGTGCCGCCCCGCGAGGTCGAGCACGGCGGCGTCCGCCCGCACGAACGGCTCGCCGGTACCGCCGATGCGCAGCTCGATCATCGCACCGTCGCGCACGGGATTCGGCATGACCGAGATCGCGAGCCGCGCCGCCAGCTCCGGCGAGATCGTGATGGGGTAGGGGCCGAACACCGCGCGCCCGCCGTCCGCGAGCGTGAGCTCGAAGCGGTACCAGTACGTGCGCCCCGGTTCGGCCGCGGGATCCGGGGCGAAACAGCGCTCGAGGCACAGCACGTGCTGCGCGGTGATCCGCTCGCCGGGCTCGTCCGCCGACCGGGCGCGGTACACGGCGTAGCGCGACTGCGGGTAGCTGCCTTCGAGCTCGATCTGCGGAACGCCCTGCGCATAGCGCACGGTCACCGCCGGATCGGCGAGCGCGAGTGCCGCCACCAGCGCCACCGCGCCGAACGCGAGGACGAACGAATTCAGAATGGAAGGGCGCCGCGTGTGCATGCCGTCTCCGGATCGCTTGAGGAACACGTACTGATGATACGCGAGTATCCGCCGCGGAGTGACGCGAAACCGCTTGACCTGTGGCGGGGGCGGCCCGTACGTTTCAACATCTTGTGACGACTCATCTTGCTCGATTGGAGCATTCGCGAATGCGGCTTTCCGAACTGCTGACCCCCGGTGCGGTCTCGCTGCGACTCCGCTCGCAGACGAAGCGTGAGGCCATCGCCGAGATGGTGAGCCTGCTCGAAGCGGGCCACGGGCTCTCCACCCAGGGGGAGATCCTCGACCGCGTCATCCGCCGCGAGGCCATGATGACGACCGGGATCGGGAACGGGGTCGCGATTCCACACGGCAAGGCCCGCGCCGTCGACCGCATGCTGGCCGCGTGCGCGGTGTCGCCCGAGGGCGTGGATTTCGAGTCCGAGGACGGCCAGCCGGTCCACCTCTTCGTGCTGTTCGTATCGCCCGAGAGTGCCACGACCCAGCACGTCCGGGCGCTCGCCAACCTGTCGCGGCTGCTCAAGGAAGAATCGGTGCGCCGCTCGCTCCGCGAAGCCCGGAGCGTCGACGCGTTCATGGCCACGCTCCAGAACGCCGAGGCGGCCTACATCCCGTAGCCGCCGCCGGGCGCCGGGCACCGGCCCCGCGCGAACAAAGCCCTGCCCGCGACGAGGAGAATCCCATGCACTTCGTCGACGCATGGACGAGCCTCCCTCCCTTCGAGATTCTGCTGCTGCTCGCCCCCGCGGCACTGGTCGTCGTGTCGCTGTTGATCCCCGGCCGCGCGGTCGCGCGCACGCTGGCGCTCGCCCTCGCCGGCGTCGTCTGGGTCATGCCCGGGCTCGATCCCGCGGGGGTGCGGGCCGCCTGGTGCGGGATCTGGGTCCTCGTCGCCATCGTGCTCGACCGAGGCGCCCCGCGCGACCGCTCGACGGGGGCGCGCCCGATCGGGTTCGAATCCGGATTCGTGGCGCTGTTGCTCGGCAGCGCGCTGTTCACGCTGATCGTCGTCGCCATCGGCCGCCAGGACCTGCCGGCCGAGCCCACGCGCCACGCATCGGTGGGATTCCTGCTCGTCGCGTCCGGCGTCGCCCACCTGATGCTGCGCCGCGACGCCCGCCGCGCCACGATGTCGTTCGCGATCCTCGGCTTCGGCCTCCAGGTGCTCGAGCGTGCCGCGAACGCGGCGACGCTGGAGGGCGCCGGTGTGCCGCCCGCCGCGGCGGCCGTCGCGACGGCGATCACCGTGCTGCTCGCCACCCGCACGGCGACCGTGCGCCAGCGCGACGCCGGCAGTGCGTGGGTGAGCCAGGCCCACGATCTCCATGACTAGCCATGACTGACGATGACGGACGATGACTGACCGGACGCCGGACTCGATGACCGCCCCGAGACCCGAGCGACGGGCCGACTCGGCGTCACGCTGGGCGCCCGGCAACGCCGCGTGGGGCGCGGCCGCCTGCCTCGCGTCGCTCGCGCTGCTGATCGTGCCGTCGCGGCTTGCCGCCGCGTGCGGCGCCGAGCTGCTGGCGCTCGCCTTCTGGCTGTGGGCGCGCACGGCCGACGACGCGCGCGAGCAGGTGCCGCGGTGGGACTGGCTCAGGCGTCCGGCGATGGCGCTGTGGCTCGCGCTCGCGCTGCAGGTGGTGCGCCCCGCGATCGCGCACGATCCGATCGCGTTCGCGGCACCGCGCTTCGCATGGCTCACGCGGCTCGGCGCGGCATGCGTGGCGTGGGCGGGGCTCGAGCTGGTCGCGGCACTCCCGCTCGCGCGGCGCTTCTCCGACTTCCCCGGGCCCTACGCGCCGCTCCGGCCGTGGATCCCGGTCGTGCTGCCGTGCGCGGGTTTCCTGATCATGTGGTCGGGCGCCGACGTGTGGCGCGAAGTCGGTTCCGTGTCGCGCGTCGCACTGGCGCTGCTCGTCGTCACCGCCCTGCTCGGCGCGATGCGCGCCTTCGCGCGCCGCGGCTGGACCGCGAGCCTGCGCTGGCTCGCCGTCGCGCACACCGCGCTGGCGCTCGTGCCGCTCGCGGGGCGCATGGT
>JANLWK010000372.1:0-24452 GCA_031364505.1 Candidatus Eiseniibacteriota bacterium
CGTAGTCGATGGCGGCGATGCCGAGCACCATCGCGAGCGCGACGAGCCCGGCGCGCATGAGCGAGAGCCGCGCGTACAGCAGTCCGAGTACGACACCGAGAGCAACCAGCCCGATGAACGTCCAGTAGGCCGGCACGCTCCGGAGGAAGCGTCCGTGGAGCGCGGCATCCAGCGCGTTCGCGTGGACGTAGACGAGCGGAGACGTGCTCGAGTAGGGCGTCGCCCCGATGTCGCTCTCGTGGGCTCCGGTCGCCGTGGATCCCATCAGCACCATCCGGCCGCGGAAGGCCCGGGCGAGCGACGTGGTGTCGTCGTTTTGATACCACTGGATCACCTGGAGCAGGGAGTAGCGGTTCCTGAACGCCCCCTGCCCACCCGCGAAGGCGATCGAGGTTGCGCCCTCCTCGTCGTGTGGCAACGGCACGCGGCGCCCTTGCCAATCGACGGTGACGCCTTCGGGCGACAGCTCGACTCGCGGCACCGTGCGGTCCCGGAGCGACGCCACCTGGAGCAGTTCCGTGACCAGCGAGCCGTACGCCCGCTTGCCGAACTGGACGTAGTACGGAACGCGACGAACGACGCCGTCGCCGTCGACGAGCGCAGCCGTGTGTCCGACCCGAGGGGCGGCGTCGAGCAGATCTCCGAAGGGCAGGGACACGCTCTGGGCGACTGCAAGGCGCTGCCGCGAAACCGCCAGGCCGTGGCGTATCAGGGACGAGGAATCGGCCACGAACGCCATCTCGCCGCTCATGGAGGCGTCGCTGCGCTGGAAGGCGATGGCCGGGATGACGTTGTCGTGCTGGGACACGATCGACGTCAGCAGCGTGTCACCGACCGGATCATCGCTCTCGCCGGTGAACAGCAGGTCGAAGGCGATCGCCTGCACGCCGGCGCTCTCCAGGGCGTCGATGGCGATGGCGTAGTTGCGGCGCGGGAGCGGCCAGACGTCGCCGACGGCGCGGACGGTCTGATCGTCGATCTCCACGACGGCGATCCGGTCCGAGGCCCGGACGGGCCCGCGCAACTGGTAGCACGCGTCGTGCAAACGGAGGTCGATGGGCCGCATCAGCCCCAGGGCCCAGGCGACGGCCACGACGATGCCGCACCCGGCGCCGATCATGGCGCCGATGCGAGCGGGGAGCCGCTCGGTCGGGCTCGATCTGCTCACGTTGGCGGCGGGGTGCCTAGAAAATCAGCGCTTCCAGTAGAGAAGCCCCGGCGTCTCACTGCCGTCGGACGCACGCGGACCGGCCGAACGCCACGCGGACGCCGTCTTCCCGGACGCCGTCTTGCCCGTACCGGTGGCCACGGGCTGAACCTTTGCCGTTGAGATCGTGGCCGCAGACTGTTTGAGCATCGCGCGGACCTGCTCGGGGTCGATCACGGTCTTCTTGGCGGCGCGCTCGCTCGGCTCCTTTTCGGGCAGGACACCCAGCAGCGCCTCTGCCTGCTCCACGCCGCCGGCCAGCTTCACGCCGCGGGCGTACGCCGTCTCCGCCTGCTCCCGATCGCCGATCACCAGGAGCGCGGTCGCGCGATTGAGGTGGATGCCCGCGTCGAGCGAGTCGCCCCGCAGGGCCCGCCCGTAGAAGGCGAGCGCCACGCTGGTCTCCCCACGCAACAGGCGGATGTTGCCCAGGTTGTTCAGCGCGCGGGCGTCACCGCGCGTGTGAGACAGCATCGTGATGAACAGGGATTCCGCGCGGGCCTCCTCTCCGCTCATCGCCAGGGACACGCCGTAGTCCGATCGGGTGTCCGCCGCCCAAACGGACGCGGGGCTCATCGAAACCGCGAGGGCGATCACGGCCCAGGTCACTCGGGTCCAACGCATGTGCGCCTCCTGTCAGTCGTCCCAGTACAGGTACTTGGACACGTCGCGTGCCGGAACGTTCGAGGGTCCGGGCTCGGAACCCAGCGGACGATTCGATACGCGGGCCTTGTCGATGCCCGCGTGCCCCGCTATTTGAGCTTGCGATAGCAGGTTACGGATTCGGCCCGCCAGGGTCAACTGCTCACTGGAATGTCCCGCGGCGGCGTCCGGCGAATCCTCCGGGCTCAAACCGATCAGTCGGCACGCGGCGGCCCGCCCCCCGGCCCTTGCGATCGCGTCCGCGAGCATCGGCAGGGCGCCGGCGCTGTCGCCGCGCGCCCAGCGGACGATCCCGCGGTTCAGGGCGATCCCGGGATCGAGCCGGCCCAGCGCCAGGGCGGCGCGCCAGGATTCGTCCGCGCTGTCGAGGCTGTCCATCGCGGCGAGCACCACGCCGAGGTTGTTGTGCACGCTCGTCGATTGCGGCGCGTTGGAGAGCGCACCCACGAGCCGCGCGCGGGCTCCTTCGAGATCTCCCCCCTCGAACTCGACGCGGGCCACCTCCTCGAGCGCCTCGGCGGTCGCCTCGAGTTCACGGGTGCCCGCTCCGAAGCGGGTCGTGAAGTACTCCTCGCGAAGCGACGAGATCGCCTTCGCCTCCGCCCGGAGGCGCGCGCCGAAGCGGGCTTCGTCGAGCACGCGGATGCGTCGTTCTCCCGGCAGGGTCGCGGGCTCGTAGCGCTCCTGGGCCCGGGTGACGTCGAACGTACGCACGGAGTCCGCCGCGGCCGCCGCGGCGATCTCGTCGGCGCCGTCGCGCCACGCGCGGGCGAACCCCTGCGCCAGCGAGGTCGTCTCGACCGGGATCCAGACGCGCTTCTCGACGATCGTCATGAGGGTGCTGTCCACGCCCAGCGCGGACCGGTTGCGTTCGTGCAGGCCGGTGTCGACGAGCAGGAAGATGTGACCGGGAACGTCCACGAACCGCGTGTTCACGCCGAGGTTCCCGAGCAGCGAGGCCATCAGCACCGTGGTGTCATCGCAGTCGCCGCTCAGCCGGTCGAGGGTCTGGAACGGGTAGTGGATCGTGTCCACCGCGTGCGGCGTCGCGGAAATCGTCGCGAATGGATTCGTGGGATCGGGCACGTAGGCCAGCCCCAGGTCCGCGAGCGCGTCGGTGATCGCGGCCGCGAACGCGACATTGCGGTTGCCGAACGGGTTGTTCTCGAGCGCGAGCGCGAGGCGGCCGGCCTGGCGCGCGAGCTCGTCCACGGCCGGGTCGCGCGGCGTCACGAAGGCCGCGGCCTGTGCCATGCCCTCGCCCCAGTTGATCGCTCCGGAGCCGTACGCGAATGTCCGCGTCGCGCCCGATTCGCGTCGCACGAGCCGTTTGCTCTGATAGCTCGCGGTGACCTGCACCTGGATGGGGCGGTCGCCGCGCTGGCCGAGCACCGCCTCGTCCAGCACCGCCGTCAGCGGCAGTTCGCTCACCGCCCCGGGCCGCAGCGTCACGTCCTGGATGCTCGGCGCGGTCATGAGCTCCGGGATCAGCACGCCGACCCGCATCGCCAGCGGCCGGTCCTGGAGGTTCCGCAGCTGGACCGTGCCGAAGGCGTCGCGCGCGTACGACTTGTACAACGAGGCATACAGTTCGTCCGACTGCACCTTCTCGATCCGCACCTGCGCGGGATTGAAATTGAATTCCAGCGCGATCGAGAAGTGGTCCGTCGCATCCAGCATCGGCGGCACGCCGCGGGCCCAGTCGACGCGCGCCGGACCCGCCTTGAGCCCCAGGCCCATCGACCAGGTCACGCCCTCGATGCCACCCCAGTCCTGTTCGGCGCCGAGCCGGAGTGCGATCAACGCGTGCGGCGTGGCTTCGAGCCCGACGTGCCAGCGGTCGTCGACGTCGAACGCCGCGGTGCCGACGCGGGGCTGCGTGAATGCCGTTCCGAAGCGGAGGTTGCGCGCGTAGGCGTTCTCGACGCCGCCGGAGGATCGCACCTTCGTGCCGGTGAGGTCTTGCTCGACGACGGCGAGCCGCCACCGATCGGTGGGTGAGGCGAGCAGTCCGACATCGAGTCCCAGGCCGCGGCCCGAGGCCATGCTCAGGCCGTCGAGGCTGGTCGCGCGCGTCAGGAACTTGGCGCCCGTGCCCAGCCACAGCCGGGGACGCACCTTGAACGCGGCGCCCAGCGTCAGGCGGTTCTCGCTGAAACCGAGCTCGCCGTCGTCGAACCCCGAGTGGTACCAGTCGGTCGCGGTCGCGAGCCGCGGCGACAGTGGCAGCACGAAGGACGCGAGGTCGTCGCGGTTCCCCGTGCCGAACAGGTTCGCGTGCGAGACGGCGAACTCCTGGTGACCGACGCCGACGAGTCCGGCGGGATTCCAGAACAACGCGCTCACGTCGTCGGCGATCGCGCTGAATGCGCCGCCCATGCCGATCGCGCGCGGCCCCACCGGCACCTGGCTGCTCGGCGTGCCGTACGCGGGCGACATGGCGACGGCCGCGAGCAGCACGGCCAGTGCCATCGTCCGGCGGGGCGGGCGGACGCGCGGCAGGGTCATCGGACGACCGCGACGGCCCGTGTGTTCCGCTCGTCCGGCGCTTCTACGGTCACGAAGTACATCCCTGAATCGACGTCGCGGCGATCCTCGTCCCTTCCGTCCCAGCTCACGACGTTGGTTCCCGGACCGAACACCTGTCCCGACGCCACGATCCGCATCAGGCGGCCGGCGCGATTGTGGACGGTCACGTGCACGGATCCCTCGCGGGCCAGCACGAAGCTGATCCGGATCGGGGTGGGCGCCGGTGTCCCGCGTGACGAGAGAACGCGCGGCGTGAGCGCGAGCGCGAGCGGTGCGGGGAGGTCGGGCGAGTTCGGTGGGGCGGCGAACAGGGCAAACGACCCCGCCGCCGAGAACGACGTCGTGATCCGCGCGCCGGCAGGGTCGAGGGTTCCGCCGGCTCGGCGCCACACGCTGTCGGATCCGGCCGTGTAGAGCGCGAGGCGCGTGCCGGGAGGCAGTGCGCCGGTGCCGACCGAGACATCGAGAACGGCCGCCTTCTCGAGCGGGACGCCGCCGGTGCCGACCGCGAACCCGGGTGCCACGCGAATCGCGCCGTCGGGCAGCGCGGCCGGCACCGTCGAAGGGTCGAGCGCCTCGATGGACACCGTCGCGTCGCGCAGCAGGCCACGCGGCGGGATGTACACGTGCGCCTCGCGGTGGGTGGTGAACACGTCGCCCCCGTTCAGCGCCGAAACGAGGGCTGGCGTGGTCTGCGCCGCGTAGGGCGCGTCGTGGTCGATGACGAAGGTGACGCGCGCGACGCCGGTGAGTCCCAGGGTGTCCTGCACGGCGAGCCGGAGCTCGTAGTCTCCGTCCGGCCTCGAGCGCGTCGCGAACGTCGCGAGGAAACCGGAGACCACCGGCGTGGTCGATTGCGCGAGCAGCGTCGCCACCGGCGGATCCCATGACGTCGCACCCGCCGGCCGCAGGTCCACGCGGAACGAGCGGAACCGCAAGGCCTCCGCGGTGCCGCTCACGACCAGCGTGTCGCGTACCGGCTGCCGGAATACGGGCGACGTGATGATCGGCGCCGGCGGCGTCGCCGCCACTTCGAACGTGCAGACGGCGGCGGTGGGATCGACATGGTGCAGCCGGTCGCGCCCGCGCACGCTCAGCGTATGCACGCCGTCCCGCAGGTCCCGTCCGACCCAGGCGTCCTCGGTGTTCCAGGGTGACCATGGCGCCGAGTCGAGGGAGGTCGAGAACTCGATCCCGAGCACCTGGCGATACCCGGCGAGGAAGTGCACGACCTGCAGCGTGTTCGCCGACAGGGCGGGCGGTGCACTCGTGATCACCGTCTGGGGTGGCACGCGCGCGGGCTCGTAGAGCGCCGCGCCCGAGACCGTGCCGAACCACAGGCTTCCCGAGCGCTCCACGATGGCGGCACTCACGGTCCCGTCGGGCAGGCCGTCTTGCGTCGTGTAGGTCTGCCAGAGCCCGCCGCCGTCGAAGCGGCTCACGCCGCCACCCGCGGTGCCGATCCACAGGATGCTGTCGGGCGCCGCCGTGATGGAGAGCACCCAGTCGGCGGCGAGCCCGTCCGTGGCCCGGTAGGTGCGCCATGCGGCGCCGTCGAAACGGCTGAGTCCCGTCGTCGTGCCGAACCACATCGCCTGCGTGGGGTCCTGGCCGATCGCGTAGACGTTCGCGCCGGCGAGGCCGTCCGCCGTCGAATAACGCGTCCAGACCCCGCCGTCGCCGACCGCGACGCCCGCGATCGTGCCGCACCAGACACGGCCGGCACGATCGACGAACAGCGCGCGGACGCGATTCGCGGGCAGCCCGCTGGCGGTGGTGTACGAGGTCCAGGTCGCACCGTCGTACCGGCTGAGGCCGGCCGTCGTGCCGAACCAGACGGCGCCGCTCGAATCGCACGCGAGGGCGGTGACGTTGCTCCCCGCCAGGCCGTCCGCGGGGGTGAAGGTGCGCCAGGCGCTGCCGTCGAAGCGCGACGCTCCGGAAAGCGTCGCGAACCACAGCGCTCCCGTCGAATCCTGCACCACGCCATTGACCACGTCGCTCGCGAGACCGCCGGCGGTGGATGCGGTCGTCACGCTCGTCCACGTCGCCCGGTCGTAGCGGGCCGCTCCGGCGCCGGCGGTCGCCGCCCAGACGTTGCCGTCCCGATCCTCCATCATCGCCTGAGCGCCGTACGTGCCCAGCCCGGCCGCCGCGTGCGCGGTCCAGCTCTCGCCGTCGTAGCGGCTCACGCCGCCGTCGGTCGCGATCCAGCGGTTGCCACCGCGGTCGATGACCAGCGCCGCGACCATGTTCCCGGCGAGACCGTCCGCGGTCGTGTACGCGCGCCAGGTCCGGCCGTCGTAGCGCGCCAGGCCGGCGCTCGAACCCACCCATAACAGCCCCGAGGCGTCCTCACGCAACGCCGTCACGTCCCCGAACGTCAGGGGTCCGGCGGTGGTGAAGCGGGTCCAGGACGTCCCGTCGAAACGGCTCAGGCCGCCGGCGCGGGTCCCGATCCACATCGCGCCGTCGCGCGTCTGCAGGATGCACTCGATCCAGTCGGCGGCGAGTCCGTTCGACGTGTTGACGGTCGTGTAGGTGGTCCACGTGGTCCCGTCGAACCGGCTCACGCCTCCACCCTGCGTTCCGAACCACAGGGTTCCGGCGGCGTCCTCGTAGAGGCATGAGAGCTGGTTGGCCGCGAGGCCGTCCGACTGCTGGAAGGTCGTCCAGGTCGAGCCATCGTAGCGGCTGGCGCCGAAGTCCCCTGTCGCGAACCAGAAGCGCCCGGCGCGATCCTCGAGAGTGGCGCGCACGTCGTTGGACACAAGCCCGCCGCCCGCCTCGAAGGTGGTCCACGTGCCGCGGTCATAGCGGCTCGCGCCCTGTGCCGTGGCGAACCAGATGCGCCCGAGCCGGTCGGGCAGCACCGCGCGCACGTCATCGCTCGCGAGGCCGTCGGCCTGTCCGAAGCTCCGGACGAACGCGCCGTCGTAGCGACTGACGCCGTGCGTGGATGCGAACCAGAGATTCTCGTCGAGGTCCTGGGCAATCGCGGTCACGCGCAGCGCCGTGAGCCCGTCGGCGAGGCCGAACGTCTGCCAGCCGCACCACGCGGGCCGTGCGGCGAGCAACGCAACGAGGCACGCGACCAGGGAGAAGGCGCGCGCCATGATCGAGCGGCGCGGCGCCCGATGCATGAGGTTGCAGGCGATGCTCAAGAGACCCGTGTGCGGCGCTTCAGTTCAACAGCCTCGACGAGTAGATCTCGGTCGATCCTCCGACCGACGAGAACCAGACGATGACCGGAGTTCCCGTCCCATCGAGAATGATCTTGGCGCCGCGCGGCTCACCGACCGTCGGCGAACTGGCGCTCGAAACGTCCACCGGAAGTCCCCACGTCGCGCCACCATCGGCGGATCTCGTGTAGTAGAGCGCCGTGCCGCAGACGCCGATCAACGCATGGATCGCCCCATCGGGACCGACCACGAAGCTCTTCGGACACAGCAGGCCGGGGGCGGCGGGTTCGGGAAGATGGCCGGTCAGGCGGAAGGTCTGACCGTCATTGGTCGACCGCAGGAACGCGATGCGGCCCGCCTCGTCCAGCCCCATCACGTCGACGGCGCCGCCGGGACCGATCTGCGCGTCGCCGAGGAAGGCGAGCTTCATCGTGCTCGTCAGGGGATTCGACTCGTCGCGCACGCGGCGCGCCGGGGCGAACGTGCCGCCGCCGTCGATGGATCGGCGGTAGTACACGCGATGGGCGTCCGGTCCGGCGGCCTGGTCGTACTGCCAGAACACGAAAACGTGGTCCACGTTCGAGGCGCAGAGGCGCACCATCGAGTTCTGGTTGCCGGCGCCGTTCGGGGCGATCGCCGACGGCTGCCCGAAATCGTCGCCTCCGGTGAGCGACCGCGCGTAGAAGATGCCCGCCCCCGTGCGCTCCCATGCCGCATGGAAGTGCTCGCCGGTCCCGACCGTCAGCGCCGGGTAACGCGTCGGGTATGCGTCCACCGGCGTGATCGGCGGATCCATCTGGTAGCCGCCGTCGGTCGACTGCCTGAAGAAGAGCTGGTCGGTGCCGGCGCCGAGCACCCCGATCTTGTTCGAGGCCGTGACGGCAAGGGCGGGCTGACCACCCTGGCCGACGATCGGAATGGCCGCCGACCAGTTCAGCGTGTTGTCGAGCGAGAGCGAATGGACCGACTCGTGGTGGACACGCCACCAGGCCATGAGCAGCTCACCATGGTTGCCGCGCACGATGTCGGGGTCGCGCGACTGCGTCGCGGACTTCGACACGTCGAGCGGCGGGCTGAACGTCGGAACCGGCCCGTAGCTGAACAGGTCCGCGTCGCTGCGCGGGAAGATCGCAAACGAACCATCGACGCGTCCGAGGACACCGGTGATCGTCACGATCTCGCCCGCGATCGCGGCGTAGTCGAAGTGCTCTCCCTGGTTGGCGATCAGGATCTGATTTTGCGGACCGGCCGTCAGCGGCGGGCGGATCGCGCGATCCAGAGTGCCCGGGATTCCGACCCGGAAGTTGGCTCCCGGGGGCTGGTTCTCGGTGACCATCACGTGATCGACCGTCACGAGCATGCCGTCCAGGTCGTCTCCCGTGACGAACTGCTGGCCCCCGTCGCACCTGTCGTCCGTCAGGACGCGGATCGACTGGATCGCGGGAACGAACGCCGGCCCGATCCCGAGGTCTCGCACGTAGACGAGGTTGCGTCCCTGGGTCTGGCCCCCGATCTCGCGCAGGATTCCGGCCAGCCGATACGTGTGGCCGGGGATGAGGCTCGTTCCCGGCAGGTGGACCCACAGGCCCGCCCGCAGGCCCGGAACGTCCTGAAGCGTGTAGTCGTCGTTGAACGCCCCCGTCACCGTGCCGCTGAACGACACGCGAACGTCCGGCGAGTCGTCCGGGGTCAGGAAGCGCGACCGGTCCACGCAGCCGTCGTTGTCGAGGGCGTCGGGATCCGGCGCGTCGATGTCGTCCAGCCCGAGCACGCCGTTCACGAAGGCCCGGTGCGCGGCGGTGTGCATGGCATGGTTGCCTTCGAGGCTCCGGATTCCGATCGCGGTGAGCACCTCGCCGGCTCCGTCGGGCCGCCCGTTGCGGATCTGCAGTACGACCCGATCGTCGTCGGGAGCGTCGAGCCGGTGGACGCCGTCGATGATCCCGTCCGACTCCAGGCCATAGTTCTCGACGTCCTCGGCGCTCGTCTTCTCGACCGGCCGATCGAACACCACCATGACGCTGTCCACCCGGTCGGGACCCTCGAGGTCGTTGTCGAAGATCGGGAAGGCGTCCACCGCCGCGGGCGGCGTGCACGAGCCCTCACGCACGAACGTGGCGCACTCGGTCGTCACCGCACGGCCATTCAGCACGACGATGGCGCTGCGCAGGTTGTTCTCGATGCAGCAGTCGTCCACCTGGGTGATGACGACGCGGTTCACCTGGCCCGCGACGACGTAGGGCGCCAGGTTCGTCGTTCCCGTGCCGCCGAAGAAGACGTAGCTCCCCGGCACGACAAGCCCGTCCGGATAGACGGAGTTGAACAGCGAGACACGACAACCGTCGTCCATCCCCGAAAACGTGATCGTGAACTCCGTGACGCTCACGTTGGCCGGAACGTCGACGAGGGTCTGGAAGTACGTGAAGTCGGCGTATGCGAGGCACTGGATCGGCGCCTGGCACACACGCGACGGGTACAGGCTGAAGTCGATGATGTCCGGATCGGGGGCCGGACCCCAGCCGGGATCGGCCGACGCGGGAATGGTCGCGACGTCGTATTCGCACGGGTCGCCATGCTGCGTGGTGCTACAGCTCAGTTGCACGAGCCCGAGAGGATTGTCCGGCGTCACCTCAGGGCCGTCGTGCATCTGCCACGGTGTGCGCGTCGGCACGTTGCTGCTGGTCGCCAGGCTCGTGCAGCCCGTCCCGAGATCGGTCACCTTCAGGGTATAGGTGCCTTCCGTCGAGATCGTGATGCAACGGGTCGTCGCGCCCGTGTTCCACTCGTACGCGTAGTCGCCCTCCGGCCCGCACAGTTCCGCCGGTTCGCCGGCACAAACGGAGTCGGGCCCGGTGATCGTGCAAGACGGAGGCAGGCAGGTCGCGGCGGACGCCGCGGCCGGGCTCATGAACGCGAGAGCCAGCGCCAGCAGCAGGCCGTGTGCGCATCCGAGGCGCGTGGGGCGGATCATCGCAGCCTCACGATGCGCTGCGTGCTGTCGAAGCCGGGCCACTTCACGTGAACGAGGTACACACCGGGCGACGCGCGTCCGCCTCCCGTGGTGCTTCCGTCCCACGAAAGCGAGTGCGTTCCGGCGGAGAACGTCTCCGACACCAGTGTCGCGACGCGCCGCCCGCTCAGGTCCAGTACCTCTGCCCGAACGAACGCGGAATGTGCCAGGGTCAGCTGCACGGACGCCGGGCCGCGCGAGGGATTGGGACGAGGCGCGCCGAGCCCGGCCCGCACGCCCTGGGGCTCCTCGGCGTCGGCGATCGCCGCGAGGATCGCCGACCCCGCGAAGATCGCGGCGGTGGTCAGCCCGCCCGAGCGCAGATCCTGCCACGTCACGGTCGCGCTGCCGAGGCCGCCCGGCGCGACGACCGGGAACTGCTGGGTATTGGCCGCGAGGCACGCCGGCAGGCCATTCGCGTCCCAACTCAGGTTCAGGCGGCCCTGGGTGTCGACGTGCTGGACGTAGATGTCGTTGGTCGAGCCGCCGCGGCTGTCGTACCAGGTGACGAAGGCGCCGTTCTGCCCGTCGGAGGCGATCTGGGGGGAGAACTGCCCGTTGCTCGCCAGACAGACCGGAACCCCGTCCGCGGCCAGCCCGACGTTCGCGGCCGTCACGTGCTGCGCGAAGATGTGGTTGGTGGTTCCCGTGCGGTAGTCCTGCCAGGCGATGAACGCGCCACCCGCGCCGTCACCCACCACGACCGGGTAGTACTGCGAGTACTGCGCCTGGCAGACCGGGGTGCCATTGGCCGGCCAGTTCGTCGGGACGTCCCCGGCTCCGCTCACGCGCTGGGCGAAGATGTGGTTGTCGGTTCCGGTGCGGAAGTCCTGCCACACGACGTAGACTCCGCCGGCGTCCGCGGCGAGCGCGGGATAGAACTGAGAGTTCGTGGCCGTGCAGATCCCCAATCCATCGGTGATCCAGCGCCCACCCGTGACGATCGCTCCGCTCGCATTCAGATGTTGCACGTAGATGTCGTACTCACTGCCCTTGCGGTAGTCCTGCCACGCGATGAACGCTCCGCCCGCTCCGTCGGCGACGATGGTGGGGTTGATCTGGTTGTTCGTCGCGACGCAGACCGGTGCGCCTGCCGGTGCCCACAGCTTGTTGCCGTCGGCGTCGACGCGCTGGGCATAGATGTCGTAGTTGCCCGCTCCGAGTCGGCCGTCCTGCCAGACGACGATCGCACCGCCTGAATCGTCGGGAGCGGCGGCCGGAACGTACTGGTTGCCTGCGGCGGTCGCGATCGGGATGCCGCCCGACACCCAGTTCGCGGCTCCGTTTCCGAACACGTCCCCCGCGGCGCCGATGTGCTGGCAGAAGATGTCGTAGTTGGACCCGTTGCGAGCATCCTGCCAGAAGAGCAGAATGCCGCCCGCGAGATCGCTCACCCCGACGGGCTGTTCCTGGAGGCCGGCGGCGGCGCACACCGTGAGCGGACTCCCCACCGGCCAGCCCGGCGCCGTCGAACCGTCCGCCCGCAGCCGCTGGGCGAAGATGTCCGACCCGTTTCCGCCGTACCACGCGACGATCGAGCCGTTCGCTCCGTCGGACACAATGAACGGTTTGTAGTTCGTTCCGGTCGGCGAGATCGCCACGCCGTCAGGAACCCAGGCGGAGCCCGCGTCGGGGATCATGGCCAGCAACAGCCCGATCCACAACGCGAGCGGGAAAACGCGTGATGTCAGGCGCTGCATGAGGGCCCCCACGAGGAAAGAAGTTGTGCGAGCATGTCCACGACCGCTCGTGCCATCAGCGGTAACGCCGCTTGAGAGTTCCCCACGTCTGCTGATGGGTGCTCACCGGTGGATCGTCGTAGCAGACGCCGCCCAGGCCGATCCCGCTCGGGTCGGCGTTCTCGATCAAGATACCTTCAATGGCGCGGCTGTCATCCGAGGTTCCAAAGGCATACCCGAGATCGGTCAGGTTCGACACGACCAGCTCGTCGATGAGCGATCCATCACTCCGGTAGAATTTCAACGTGGCGGTGCCACCGTTTCCACCGACGATCGTGAGCTTCACCTTCGACTGGTCGGCCGGGAAGCGGATCGCCATGGCGCCCTCACCAATCGCGTCGCCTTCCGGGAAGCCGAGCGGGCCGAGGCCCGTGAGCATGTTTCCCGCGTAGTCGAAGACATCGAGGTTCTGTCCCGCCTCGCCGGCTTGCGGCTGCAGTGGATTCGACGGCACCCCCAGGATGACGTCGAAATCACCCGCGGACGACACCGACTGCCCTACGAACCGCTCGGAGAAGAACAGGCCGCCGGACGAGAGGACGTCGTCGTAGTTCGTGCCGGGTGCCTCGCCGCCCTCGAGATCCGAGAACGTCGCTTGCAGGGAGCACTGGACGAGCGCGGTGTCGATCGAAACGATGCTGCCGTTGACGCTGATCACGGAGGGCGGGCCGACCGGCGTCCGCGGGCTGGTGCCCGTGAGCGGAACTCGATCCGAGGCGTGAGCCGAGCCCAGTGTGGCCATCCACAGGAGCAAGGCGAGAGCGATCCGGCTGGGTGGGCAAGGGGGCATTCGCGATTCCCGCGTCAGGTTGCGCCGCCGCGCCGACTTCCTGCGACGGCGTGAGGCCCGAGCTCTAAGGTGCGATTCGCGTCACGGACGCAGAACGGGGCTGTCCAAGATCGTGAAGATGCTATCAGTCCGGCCCTTGCCGGTACAGCAGATCCTTATGGATGGGCGTGCGGCCGCTCGTGGTAGCCTTGACTCGTCATGCGAGTCCGCCCACCCCTCCTCGCCGCCATCACACTCGCCGCGCTGTGGGCGCCCCCGGCGGCCGCCCAGTGGGCGCAGCATGGCGTCTCGCTCGGGATCCTTCCCGGCGATCAGCGCAGCGCCTCCCTGATCCAGAACGGCGCCGGCGCCATCATCGTCTGGGAGGACTGGCGGACAGGAATCCCAAGGGTCTTCGCGCAGAGCCTCGACGCCTCGGGCGTTCCGCAGTGGGGTTCGACAGGGCGTCCGGTCACGCCCGCATCCGCTGCGCCCCAAGCGGTTCCCGTAATCCTCGGCGATGGGTATGGCGGTGCCTTCGTGACCTATGGCCAGTACAACGCCGGCGATTGGGACATCATGATCCAGCATTTGGACGCCAATGGAGGCTCTCTGTGGGGAGCCGGGGTCGCCGTGTGCACCGCGACCAACATCCAGTACTGGCCGGTGGCCGTTTCCGACCTCCGCGTTCCGACCGCCGGCGACCAGGGCTCGATCGTGGCGTGGGTCGATGCGCGTAACGGCGGCCCGGTGAACTACGACCTCTTCATCCAGGCCGTCACGTCGACCGGCTCGTGGCGCTTCGCGAGTCAAGGTGCGCCGGTCGCGCTGGGTGCCGGAGCACCGATCGATCCCGTCATTCTGAGCGACGGTATCCGCAGCGGCCTGGGGGGGTACTTCGGCGCCATCCTCGCGTGGTCCGATCGCCGGACGGGCAACTCGGACATCTACGCTCAGAGAATCGACTACAACGGAACGATGGTCTGGACTGCCAACGGCGCGGCGGTCTGTGTGGCGCCTGGCGATCAAACGGATCCGGTGGCGACCGGAGGCGCTGGGCAGGGGCTCGGCATCTTCGCGTGGACCGACAAGCGCAACGGCAACCCGGACGTCTACGCGCAGAAGTTCGGTCCGTCCGCGCACTGGGCCGCCGACGGCATCGCGGTCGCGACCGGACTCGCCGAGCAGACGCAGCCCGCGATCGTCACCGATCTGCTGGGCGGCGCGGTGATCGCCTGGACGGACAGAACCTCTTCCTCCCACAACCCCGACGTCCGCCTGCAACGCCTGAACGGCGACGGCGCGGCACGCTGGGGTGCGAGCGGCATCGCCGCCGGTGACACTGCGGGATGGCAGAACGGAACGCTGCTCCTCCCGCGCTCGACGGCCGGTGCGATCGCGGTGTGGCTGCAGGACTCGGTCGAGGTGCGCGCGCAGGCCTACGACAGTTCCGGCGTCGCGCTGTGGCCGGGAGCGAGCGTGCCTCTCTGCCGTCCGGCCACCGGGCAGCGGAGGAACCTCACTGGCGTGAGGGATGGTTCCGGTGGCGCGATCGTGGTGTGGGAGGACACTCGCAACGGAACGGTCGATCTCTACGCCAACAAGGTGTCGGGAACCGGAGGTGTCGTGGCCGTGGAACCGCCCGCTCCGCAGCGCCTGCACGTGTTTCCCGCGCATCCGAATCCCATGCGGACCTTCACGCGCTGGCTCGTGGAGCTTCCCGAGCCGCGAATGGTGCAAGCCCGCGTGTTCGGCGTCGATGGCCGGAGCATTCGAGAAATCGCGGCGGGCGATCGGCGGCAGGCCGGACGTCACGAGCTCCAGTGGGACGGCGCCGACGACCGTGGGCGGCGCGTGCCGCCGGGCGTCTATCTGGTGCGTACGAGCGCGGGAGCGGTTTCGGTGACCAGCCGGGTGTTACTGCTCGAATAGCGACGGGCAGCTCAGCGTCGGCCCCAAGCACTCGTTGATGCACCCGCGGCCGGGGACGGCATCCACGTCACTCCGCCTGGTGCGCGGGCCTCAGCAGGTCCAGCACCGTCTTCACCGGGTTGAACACCGTGAGGGGGACTTCGACGAAGACGGTGTTCCAGTGGGCCATGCCGCCGTTCCAGAGGCCGGGGCGTTCGAGGGCGATCAGCTCGCGGCCCCCGGATGAGCGGCCGGTGATGAACGCCGCGCCGGGGTCGACGAAGCGATCCAGCTCGTAGCGCCTGGCCTCCGCGTCGTCGAACGCGCAGGCGAGGTACACGGGATTGAAGTGCGTCGCCGCGCGGAACACCGCCTGCTGCGCGGCGTCGCTCGCGACCTGGGCGCTCTCGACGATCTGGCGTGTCACGGCACTATTCCGGTCGCGCACCCAGAATGGGCCGCCGCCGGGCTCGCCGGTGTTGGGCACCATGCCGCACACGCGCAGCGGGCGGCCGAGGCACGCGTGCGCGGCGTCGCGGTGCGCGGCGATCGTCACGCCCAGTTCGGTTCGCGCGAACGCGACGGCGTCATCCACGACGTCCGCGTCTCCCGATTGCTTGAGCCGGCGCAGCAGCTCGTGCGTGTGCGAGCGGAGCAGGGCGAGGCGGCCGACGAGGGCGCGCGTCCAGATCCACGTGGGCTCGCGATGTCGGCCGGCCGCCACGTTGTCGATGTTCTTGATCATCACGATCGGCGTCGCGGCGGCCGCGAGGTTGCGGAGCAGCGCGCCGTGGCCCGAGGGCCGCAGGACGAGTTCGCCCGCGTCGTCGCGGAATGGCGCCCCCTCCGCGTCGATCGCCAGCGTGTCGGTGGCCGGCTCCTGCGCGGAGAAGGCAACGTCGTACTCGCGGCTCCCGTGGTCGGGCGCGCGTCCGGGTCAGCAGGGCCCGGAAGCCGGCCTCGTGCTCGTGCGACACGGTGACGTGCACGCGGATGCGGCCGGCCGGGTCGGCGTACAGCCGCGCGGCCTCCTCCAGGTGCTCCTCGAACGCCGTCCGGGGACCGCTGGGGGAATCGTGAAACGGGACGAGCGCTTTCGGCAGCGTCGCGTAGCCCAGGCCCGCGGAGTCGAGCAGTGCCGCGAGCAGGGACCGGTAGGGACCCTCCGACGCGATCGAGTCGAGTGGCGTGCCGCGCGCGTCGAGTGCTGCCGCGAGGGCGCCGCGAAACGCGAACCGGGGCAGCCCGGCGACGAACGCGAGCATCGCGTTCGCGTCGGCCCGTCCGGCCGCCGCATCGGACTCCAGCTCGGCGCGCGTGAGCGCGCGGGGGTCGGCGCGATACGCGAGCAACTCGCGGAACATGCGCGTCGCCGCGCCCGAGGCCGGCACGAAGCCGCCCACCTCGCCGCGCGCCGCGGCATCGCCGTGCGCGGCCTCGCACGCGGAGCGGGCGTCGTCGCCCAGGCGCTCGATGCCGTCGCCGGGCGTGCAGGGCCGCACCAGTTCGAGCGGCGTCACGCCGGCTCGAAGCAGCGCGAGCTGGCGCTCGGCCTCGGGGCGGCGGATCCCGCGTGATTCGAGACGCCGAACGTCGTGGTCCGTCAGCTCGTGGGCGCTCATCGGGGCGGCACCGTAGCATTGCGCGCGGCTCGGGACGAAGCCGCGCCCGTCGGCCGGGAGGGCACGCAGGTCGCTCCACGTTTGCGCGCCGCGAGAACCGCGGGGCATCATCGTGCTCCGGGGGAACCCGTACGGACGGCCTTCCCTTGCCCCGCCGCCCGCGCCCCCGATGCGAGGACCGACATGACCACGCGATTGCCGTCGTTCGCGCGCGCATTGACTGTAGGAGCGCTCATCGCGAGTATCGCGACCACCGCCCACGGAGCCACGCGCATGCGCATCCCCTACACGACATTCACGCTGCCGAACGGGCTCCAGGTATTGGTCCACGAGGACCACTCGCTGCCGATCGTCAGCGTGAACACGTGGTACCACGTCGGATCCGGCGACGAGCAGCGGGGCCGCACGGGGTTCGCGCACCTGTTCGAGCACATCATGTTCATGGGCTCGGAGCACGTGCCGACGGGCGACTTCGACCGCCTGCTCGAGGCCGCGGGCGCGACGAACAACGGATCCACGACGGCCGACCGCACGAACTACTACGAGGACGGCCCCTCGAGCGCGCTCGAGCTGATGCTGTGGCTCGACGCCGACCGCATGGGGCACCTGATGCCCGAGATGACGCCGGAAAAGGTCGACCTCCAGCGTGGCGTGGTGAAGAACGAGCGGCGCCAGTCGTACGAGAACCAGCCCTACGGGCTCGCCAACGAGAACATCCTGAGCCGGCTGTATCCGGATGGGCACCCGTACTCGTGGCCGACGATCGGCTCGATGGAGGACCTGAACGCGGCGTCGATCGACGACGTGAAGTCGTTCTTCACGCAGTACTACACGCCGAACAATGCGACCATCGTCGTCGCGGGCGACGTGAAGCCGGCCGAGGTCAAGACGCTCGTGACCCGCTACTTCGGCGACATTCCGGCCGGCCCCGAGATCACGCGGCCCGTGGCGCCTCCGGTGTCGCTGACGGGGGACGTGCACCACACGCTGGAGGATCACGTGCAGCTGCCGCGGCTCTACAACGCGTGGCACACGGTGAAGGCGTATTCGCCGAACGACGCCGCGCTCGACGCGGTGGCCGGAATCCTCGCGAACGGCAAGTCGTCACGGCTCTACCAGCGGCTCGTCTACGAGATGGAGATCGCGACGCAGGTCGGGGCGTACCAGAACGGCGGCAAGCTCGACGGCCGGTTCATGCTGAACTGCACCGCGCGATCGGGCCACGACCTGAGCGAACTGCAGCGCGTCGTCGACGAGGAAGTGCGGAAGCTGGCCGATTCCGGCCCGACCGAACGCGAGCTCCAGCGCTTCAAGAACGGCCAGGAGGCCGGCTTCATCGACGTGCTCGAGAACGTGGGCGGGTTCAGCGGCTGCGCGAACCAGCTCAACTTCTACAACGCGTTCGTCGGCGAGCCCGACTACATGGAGCAGGACATGGCCCGCTACAACGCGCTCACGCCGGCCGACGTCCAGCGCGCGGCGAAGGAGTTCCTCGCCCTGCCTCATCGCGTCGTGTTGAGTGTCGTGCCCCAGGGCCATCGTGAGCTGGGGGCGGCCGGCGGGAACACTCCGTGACGCCGCGCCTGGCACCGTATCGACTCACTCTCGCCGCCGTGCTGATCGCCGCCGCAACCGCCGCGTCCCTGGCCCCCGCTGCACCCAAGGCCACCACCCCGGGAACCCACGCCATGCCGACGCACGCCACTCCGGATCGGACGTCACCGCCCAAGCTGCCGCCCGCGGCGGCGATCCGCCTGCCGCGCATGCAGACCCTGAAGCTGGCGAACGGACTGCAACTGTCGGTGGTCGAGATCCACAAGGCGCCGGTGGTCGACGTGACGGTCATCGTGGGTGCCGGCGCGGTGCGCGATCCCGACGACCTGCCGGGGCTCGCCACGTTCACCGCCGGCATGCTCGACGAGGGCGCGGGGATCCGGAACTCGCTCGCGATCGCGGACGAAGTCGACTTCCTCGGCGCCAGCCTGTCGACCGGCGCCGGACTCGAGGCCGCGCAGATCAATCTGCACATTCCGCGGCGCGGCCTCGAGGCCGGGCTCGATCTGCTCGCCGATCTCACGCTCCGGCCCATGTTCCCGGACAGCGAAATCGCCCGCCAGCGCGAGCTGCGTCACTCGCAGTTGCTGCAGCTCCGCGACCAGCCGACGAGCATCGCGCCCGTCGCGTTCAATTCGGTGTTGTTCGGCCCGAACCACCCGTACGGCCGGCCGATCGGCGGCACCGACGCCTCGACCGAGCGGCTCGATCGCGCGCGCGTGACGTCGTTCTACTCGCAGTACTTCCGCCCGACGAACGCGACCGTCCTGCTCGTCGGCGACGTCACGATGGCCGACGCACGCAAGCTCGTCGACATGCGGTTCGGCGGCTGGGGCGGCGACCCGGTGCCGGCGCTGCCGGTACTCGCGCCTCCGCCGGCCGCGGCCCGCGGGTTCTATCTCGTCGACAAGACGGACGCCCCGCAGTCGGTGATCCGCATCGGCAACGTCGGCGCCGCGCGCTCCACGCCGGACTACTACGCGCTCCAGGTGCTGAACACCGTGCTCGGCGGCTCGTTCACCTCGCGGCTCAACCACAACCTCCGCGAGACGCACGGCTTCACCTATAGCGCCTCGTCGGCATTCGAGATGCGGCGCCTCGCCGGGCCGTTCCGGGCGGGCGCCTCCGTCGGGACCGCCAAGACGGACAGCGCCGTGATCGAATTCATGAAGGAGATGCGTCGCGTGCGGGACGAGGCCGTGCCCGACACCGAGCTCAAGAAGGCGAAGCAGTACCTGACGCTCGGACTCGCCGGCGATTTCGAGGGCACTGCCCAGGCGGCGCAGCGCTTCGCGGACCTCGTCGTCAACCATCTGCCGGCCGACACCTGGGATCGGTACGCGGGCGGCATCGAGTCGGTGAAGGCCGCGGACGTCCAGCGCGTGGCCCGCAAGTACGTCGACCCGGATCACTTCGTCGTGCTGATCGTCGGCGACGTGAAGCAGATCGAGCCGGGCCTTCAGGCGCTGAACGAGGGCGCGGTGTCGCACCGCGACCTGTGGGGCCAGGCACCTTCTCCCTAGGTCGAGCCCTCGAGCACGTTGGCCGCAGGACGCGCGCGCAGCTCGCGTGACCACGCGATCGCGAGCGTGGCGACGAGCACGATGCCCAGCGCGGCACCCGTCACGGCGTCGGGGTGTGCGCCGCGCGCCATGACGCGCAGCGCGCGCAGCCCGGAGAGCGCGGCGACGAGCCAGGGGACGAGCCGGGCGTCGAAGCGCAGCACCAGCAGCTCGATCGCGAGCAGCGCCACGCCCGCGAGCGCCGCCTGCGCGAGCCATGGCCCCGCGGTCGCCGGCGTGCCGGGGGTGACCATCAGCCCGCCCGTGATGGCGAACGCCGCGGCGACCAGTCCGCGCCGCCGGGTCCAGCCGGCCGACAGGGCGCGCGAGAGCATCAGCAGCGCGAACAGGACGGCGCCGTTGCGCATGAACTCCACGCCGAAGCGGAGTGCGTCGGAAGCCCAGGGCACGAGCGTCTCGGCGCCCTCGAGCGGGCCGAGGTTCGGGGAGGCCGATCCGAACACGCGCCCGAGCAGGGTCAACAACCCGGCGGCGAGGGCGCCCGTCGCGAGGCCGGCGATCGCCGGCGCACCGTCCCGCGCGGTCGTGGGCGACTCGAGCGACCCGCGGCAGAAGCCGGCGACGAGCGCCATCAGCGCGGCGCTGATGCACTGGATCAGCACCAGTGCCACGACGCCGATCGCCGCCTGCACCATGTAGGGCTGCGCCGTCATGAAGCGCGACTCGAGCACCGGCCACTGCAAGCACCCCAGCGCGAGCCCGATCGCGAGGAACACGGCGAAGAACCGGACGGCGAACCCGACCGGGAACCGCCCGCGGCTCCAGCCGATGATGCCGAGTGCGGCGGCGCTCAGGAACACGAGCGCGAACAGGAGGCCGCGCACGATCTGGATCACGCTCAGCACCGCTCGCTCGCTGCGCGTCGCGCGCTGCCAGTCCTCGGGCACGAACACGAGCCGGTGCGCGTCGGTCACGGCGTCCCCCGCGACGACGATCTCGACCCGGCGCTCGCCGCGCGCGAGCCGCGGGGGCGCCGTGTCGGCGAAGGTGAACGTCCAGTCGACCCGCGTGCGCTGCCGCTCCGCCGCGGCCGACACCTCGCGGACGTGCGTGGCGTCGAGCCCGAAGCGCCGCGACAGCTCGCCGAGCGCGAGCCGGCGCGCCGCCGCCTCGTCGAGCATGGCGCCGGGACGGTGCTGCGGCAGCCGGTGCTGAACTCGCCACGGCGTGCCGTCGCCGGCAAGCGACACCTGCCACTCCTCGGCGCGCTCGGCGACGTCGCCCTCGAACGTGGCGAAGCGCACCGACCAGCCGGGTGGCTGCAGATCGCGGCCGATCAGGGCGCCGTACGTGTTGCGGCCGAGTGCCCGCCACACGAACTCGCTCTGGAGATCGTCGGCGTCGATGCCGGCGAGCCGCTTCCAGTGCGGTCCCGCGTGGAACGCTCGGAACTCGGTCGCGACCCGCGCGGCGCGCGCCAGCGCGTCGGCTCGGCGGACCGCGACGCGCGGCGCGTCGCTCGAGAACGATCCGAGCAGCGTCCAGCCGAGCAGCCCCAGCACGCCCGCGGCGACGACCGCGCGCGTGCGCCGGCTCGACCACCGTCCCGTCGAGACCGGTGCGACGATCGTCTCGGGCGCGTCGTCGCGCTCGCTCGTGGACCAGTCGCGGTTGAGCATCCCGGCGGGCAGCTCCGTGAACCCCCGCCGCCGCACCATGGCCCATGCGACGACGATCACCGGTGCGGCGCCGGCGAGGATCACGCACAACTGGTCGACGCGGCTGTTCGGGGCCGCCGACGAGAACAGCGGAACGGAGAACAGCGACAGGTCGAACAGGTAGTGCGCGATGATCGAGGGCAGCAGGCCGAAGCGCAGGTAGACGAGTCCCCAGACGAGCGAGGGGAGCAGCAGCTCGACCGGCCGCGAGTACGCGGGCTCCGAGGCGTAGCTCGCGTGCCCGCTGCCGAACACGACGGCCTCGACCACGAGGGCCGCCACGATCCAGGCGCGGCGGTGGCCGAGGCGGTCGCCGATCAATGCCGCCCCCGCGAGCGGGATGGCGCGGAACATCGCCTCTTCCCACACGCCGGCGTGCAGCGATGGAGCGACGGCCGAGAGCCACGGCACGAACGTCGCGAGCACGTTGGGGTCGACCAGCGACTCGGCGGGCGTCCACCACTTCCACAGCCGTGTGGCGATCAGGTAGAAGCCGATGATGTAGCCGAACTCGAGGCCGGTGAGCAGCACGCCGCCCGCCGTGCGCCCGGCGACGGCGCGGCTCGCGGCCGCGTCTCCGGACCACATGCGCCACAGCTGCGGGTGGTCGGGGAACGCGCGGCGCCCGAGCCCCTCGGCCGCGGCGAGCGACAGCGCGACGAGGCTCCCGTCGGCGACGAAGCCGAGCAGCGTCAGCAGCAGGCGCTGGAGCACGAACGCCGAGGCCGAGACCGCGGTGTCGTAACGCATCCACTCGAGCGGCCACTGGTTGATGCCCGACAGCGCGACCAGGCCCGCGATGCCGAAGCCCCACGCGAACGCGGGCGTCCACCACAGTTGCCGACGGCGCAACAGCACGAAGACGCCGTACAGGCAGCCGCCGACGACGTAGAGCAGGAGCATCGCGACCACCGAGCCGAACGCGATCGCGGTGTTCGCCGAGCGCAGCTTCTCGTAGCGCCGCGCGAACGCCTCGGGCACGCGCAGCGTGTGCGTGAGTTCGGTCAACCGGTCGCCCGATACGACGAGGCGCACGCGGAAGCGGCCCTCGCCGGCGCGCACGTCGCGCCGTTCGTAGACGAACGTATGGTCGATCCGCCCGCCCGGCCGCCGCTCGAACGACGACTCGGCGAGCTCGTAGGGGCCCATGGCCCGGAGGTCGACGCCCCAGTCGCGCCGCGCGCTGGTCTCGGCGATGCCGCGCGCGGCACTCGCCTCGAGCCCGGCGCCCGGAGCGTCCTCGCGCAGCCGCTCGCGGAACCCGTAGCGGGCTCCGTCCGGCCGGAAGCGGATCTGCAGCTCGCGCGTCTCGCCCGCGCGGAAGTGCCGTACGCGCCAGGTGTAGGCCTCGTACTGGTGCTCGCGCAGCATGCGCTGGAACTCGGCGGCGCCGCCGCCCTCGAGTTCGACGAACGTCTTGACCGTGTCGTCGAGCGCGAACGTGGCGGCCTCGCGCAAGGCCCCCTCGGGGGGCGAGATGCCCTCGGGGCCGAGGCGCAGGCGGCCGGCGAGCGAGCGCGCTTCGCGAAGGGCTCCGGCGCGGTCCATGCGCAGATCGACGGCGACGATGGGGAAGGCGCGGGGAAAGCTCGACATCGCGAAGCCGAGTGCCGCGGCACTCGCGATCGCGAGCAGGATCCAGAACGGCGCCTTGCGCGTCATGTGGGGCCAGTCTAACCGCGGTGCCGCGGCGCGGGAAGCGCCGGTGCGATCAGGCGGCGAGCGGAGGCGAGATCAGGCCGCGAGCGGAGCGTCGGGGCCGTTCCCGTCGCCGCCCGCGCCAGCGTCATGGCCGCGCGCACCGGCGTCGCTGCGCGCGCGGCGGCGCTTGCCGCCGTACATCGCATGGTCGGCCCGGTCCAGTATCTCGTCCAGCGTCAGCCCTCCGCGCGCGAACGAAGCCGTCCCGACGCTCATCGTTACGGCCACCGGCAGACTCAGGGCGCGAGAGACGCGCGCGAGCTGCTCCGCGATGCGCGGCAGCAGCACGAACGCCGCGCCCTCCGCGACGTCGAGTGCCAAGGCCGCGAACTCGTCGCCGCCGAAGCGCGCGATGATGTCCGAATCGCGCAGCGACGCCCGCAGCGCGCGGGCGCACGCCAGGAGCGCGCGGTCGCCGACCGCGTGGCCGCGGCGGTCGTTGATGGCCTTCAGGTCGTCGACGTCGGCGAACAGCATCAGCGATTGGCGACGGGTGCGGCGCAGGTGGCGCGCGTGGGTCTCGGCGAGCAGCATGAAGCCACGGCGGTTGCACAGGCCGGTGAGCGGATCGGTGAGCGACAGCTCGCGCAGCTCGGCGAGCCGCCGCGTGCGCTCGCGGCCGCACGCGATCGCGAGCGACAGCCGCGCCGGCGTCAGCTCGGAGCGAAGCAGCACGTCCTGGATGCCCATGCGGATCGCGCGCTCGATCAGCCGGCCGTCGTGCTCGCCGGCGAGCACCAGCACGGGGACGTCGGGCGCCACGGCGGCGAATCCCGCGAGCGCCTCGCCGGTCCCGTCCAGCAGCCGCGCCTCGATGATCGCCGCGTCGAACGGCGCGCGGCCGAGCCGGCGGAGCGCCTGGCGCGGGCGGGGCTCCACGATGGCGTCGGCGCGGACGGCCGTCGCGCGCTCGAGCAGCCGGCACAAGGCCGGCCCGTCGGCGGGATCGGACGACAGGACGAGCAGCCGGTGCGCCTGAGCCGCCGGCGTGGCGGCAGGAGCCCGGTCGGTACTCGATCGCGGATCGGACAGCGAGGGTGACATGGTTTCCTCCAAAGGAAATGAATTGCATCGCCCGTGCCGCGCGCCACCGCTCCACCCGCCACCGGCAAGTCGTTGGCGTCGCGGGGTCTCGCCTTTCGGCTCCGGGTGGGGCGCGGGTACACTGCGCGGCCCCGGCGGTCAGTGGATGGCCGCCCGGATCAACTTGAGCCATGCGGCTCGTCGCGGCGGCTCCGTTCATCGATGCGCCGGCGCGGCCGGCGCCCACCCGCTCCACAATTCCGGGACGCACCATGTCGCTGCGATTCGACCCGCGCGCACT
>JANLWK010000410.1:0-7223 GCA_031364505.1 Candidatus Eiseniibacteriota bacterium
CGGCTCCGGTGGCACGAAGGGCTCCGGCGGCACGGGCGGCGATGGCGGCTCGGGCGGCACGAAGGGCTCCGGCGGCACGGGCGGCGATGGCGGCTCGGGCGGCACGAAGGGCTCGGGTGGCACGGGCGGCGATGGCGGCTCGGGCGGCACGAAGGGCTCCGGCGGCGATGGCGGCTCCGGTGGCACGAAGGGCACGGGCGGCGACGGCGGCTCCGGCGGCACCAAGGGCTCCGGCGGCTCGGGCGGCTCGAAGGGCACGCACGGTTCGAAGGGCTCAAAGGGCGGCGGTTCGAAGGGTGGCGGCTCGAAGGGCGGCGGCTCGAAGGGCCACGGCTCCAAGGGCGGCGGCTCGAAGGGTCACGCCTCGAAGGATCACGGCTCCAAGAAGTAATCATTTCGCTGCATCCCCCGGCCTGAAGGCGCCGCGACTCCTCTGCGGAGTTCGCGGCGCCCCACGGGGCTCCCCCGAATTCAACGATTTGCTCGCGCGGGCCGCCGCGCCGCAGTGCCTCCCACCGTCCGGACTCGGCCCATGACGTCGGTTCCCAACCCGCTGCGCCGCGACCTCGTCGTCAGCCGCCAGGAGACGACGAACGGGATCATGTACGTGATCAAGGATCCCGTGAACGGCCGCTTCTTCCGGTTCCGCGACGTCGAATACACGATCACGCGCCTGCTCGACGGCGAACACACCCACGAACAGATCCGGAAGGCCGTCGAAGAGCAGTACGACGCGCCGCTCGAGCAGGCGACGCTCGACGCGTTCATCCGCCAGCTCACCGAGTACGGTCTGATGGACCACGGCCAGCCGGTGATCGCGGCCGAGAAGCCGCTCTGGAATGCGAGGACCCCGTACACGGTGCGGTTCCGGCTCTACAACCCGGACAAGCTGCTCGACCGCATGGTGGGACCGCTCGGCTTCCTGTTCACGCCGATGTTCGTCATCGCCGCAGCACTCCTCATCGCGTGGGCCGCCGTCTCGAGCGTGCTGGACGGCGGCCAGATCATCTCGGACTTCCGCCACATGCACCTCGTATGGGCCGTGGCGCTCGCGTGGCTGTCCGTGATCGTCGTCGGCGCGATGCACGAGTTCGCGCACGGCCTCACCTGCAAGCACTTCGGCGGCGAGGTGCGCGACATGGGCTTCCTGCTCATCTACTTCCACCCCGCGCTCTACTGCAACGTGAGCGACACCTGGCTGTTCCAGGAGAAGTGGAAGCGGCTGTGCGTCATGTTCGCAGGCACGTTCCTCGAGCTGTCGCTGTGGGCGATCGCCCTGCTGGCCTGGCGCTTCACCGAGACGGGCACGCTTCCGAACATGCTCGCGCTCGTCGTGATCGGCACCTCGGGCGCCAAGGTGCTGCTCAACTTCAATCCGCTGATCAAGCTCGACGGCTACTACATCCTCACCGACCTGCTCGACATCCCGAACCTCCGGAGGAAGTCGTTCCTCCACATTCGCCGGCGCATCGGCCTCGCCCGCAAGGAAGACGAGTCGGCGGTGACGCCGCGCGAGCGCCGCGTGTTCCTGGCCTACGGCCTCATCGCCTCGGCCTTCACGATCGGGCTGCTCGTGTTCGTGTCGTACAAGGTCGGCAACTTCCTGATGGGCCGGTACCAGGCATGGGGCCTGCTGCTGTTCCTGCTGTTCGTCCCGTTCATCTTCCGCTACCGGCTGCGCCGGCTGCTGCCCGGCGCGCCGCTGCCCGTGGAGCCCAAGTCCGGCATCAAGGCGTTCTCCGCGAACCGCGGCTGGATCGCCGCGGGGGCCGCGGGTGTGATCCTCGTGCTGCTCGTCGGATGGATGGACCTGCGCGTGACCGGCGACTTCAGCGTGCTGCCGGTCCACAACGCCGACATTCGCGCCGAGGTCGACGGCATCGTCGCCGACGTCCTCGTCACCGAGGGCCAGATCGTGCGCAAGGGGCAGACGCTCGCCCACCTGTCGGCGCGGGAGTACTCGTCGGACCTCGAGAAGACCGGCGCCGACCTCGAAGAGGCCGCCGCGCGCTACGAGCTGCAGCGCCGCGGCCGGCGGCCGGAGGAGATCGAGCTGGCGCGCAAGGAGCTGGAGACGGCGACGGCGCGGCGCGACCATGCGATCACCGAGCTCGCGGTCAAGGGCAAGGTGCGCGGCGACGAGGTCGTGAAGGCTCGCAGCTCCGTGGCGCTGTGCGAGGAGCGGCTCAAGTACGCGCAGAACAACATGGATCGCGCGAAGAAGCTGGCCGACCAGCAGGTCATCTCACCCAAGGAATTCGAGACCGTCGCCGAGCAGACCGCCGTCCGGCGGCGCGAGTACGAGACGGCGCTCGCCGACATGCAGGCGCTCCAGGACGACGACCTCGCCTCGGCGCGACGCGAACTGGCCCTCTCCGAAGGCTCGCTCAAGGAGTCCGACCAGCGGCTGCGCCTGCTCACCGCCGGCACGCGTCCCGAGGAGTTGGACGCCACCGAGGCCCAGGTCAACCGGCTCGAGGCCCAGCGGCGCTACCTCGAGGACCAGGTGACGCGGACGACCATCGTGAGCCCGATCGACGGCACGGTGACGACGCCCGAGCGCGAATTGCGTGAGATGGCGGGACAGTACGTCGGCAAGGGCGACCTGATCGCCGAGGTGCACGACGTCCGCTCGGTGACGGTCGAGATCGCCGTCCCCGAGAAGGAGATCGAGGACGTCCACATCGGGCAGCAGGTGCGGCTCAAGGCGCGCGCCTACCCCGATCGCGTGTTCACCGGGCAGGTCACCGCGATCGCGAGCACCGCGCGCGGCGGCGTCCCCAACAATTCCTCGCGCGAAACCGAGCGCGCGCGCGACCGCGGGACCGCCAATCGCGAGCTGATCGTACGCACGCGCATCCCGAACCCCGAGTTCCTGCTCAAGCCGGACATGACGGGCAAGGCGAAGATCGTGTGCGGCCGTCGCAGTCTGTTCAACCTCATGACGCGGCGGCTGGCACGCGCCGTCCGCGTCGAATTCTGGTCCTGGTGGTGATCCCATGAAGCTGTTCCAGCGCAGACCCAACAACGATGCGTCCCCCGAGCCCCGCGAGTCGATGAAGCTGGACTTCGAGTGGATCCCCGCGACGGACGGCAACACGCCGCTCATCGACGAGCACGTGTTCCTGATCGGACGGCCGCCGCTACGGCAGTATTTGTCCTTCGTCGAGGATCTCGCGGCCGAAGGCGTGCCGGGCGAGGGCGAGCTGGCCGACGAATGGCGCACGGCCCAGGCCGTCTTCGAGCGTCGCCAGGTCGACGAGGCGGGCCTCGCCGACGACCCGCCGATGGCCCCGCTGCCCGACCATCTCGAGCCGCTCAAGCGCAAGCTCGTGGAGGATCCGGTCTACGCGAACGGCTTCACCATGCTGCCGACCGAGATCCTGATGGTCGAGCTGGACCGCCTGGTCGTATACCAGAAGCACATCAACCTGGAGTTCACGCGCCAGCTGCGCGCGAAGGTCGGCCCGAATCCGAGTGACGAGGACGTGTTCCGCACGTGCCTGCCGTTCGACCACCCGCAGCCGCCGATGAAGATGTTGAAGACGGGCGCCGGCACGTTCGTGTTCGTGTCGCCGTCGAACGACATCCGTTACCTCGGCAGCATGCAGCTCAAGCCCGAGAACATCGTGGGCGTCTCGACGCACGGCCACGCGTCGATGATCATCGGGCTCGCGGTCGGATTCGGCTCGAACTTCCTGAACGCGATCCACTGCGAGAACCGCATCGTGCTCAACAACGGCAGTCACCGGGCGTTCGCGATGCGGGAGCTGGGCCTCACCCACGTGCCGTGCATCGTCCAGCACGTGTCGTCACGCGCGGAACTCAGGGCCGTGGCGTCGTCGGACTTGCGCCGGAACCCGGACCAGTACCTCAAGGGTCCGCGGCCTTCGATGCTGCGGGACTACTTCGATCCCGAGCTGCACAAGATCATTCCCTGCACGCGCCGGCTCCGGCAGGTGCGGGTGAAGTACTACACCGACGAGTCGGACCTGCCCGCGGTCTAGCGAGGCGCTCCCGCGGTTTCGTGGTGCGCGGGTGCCGCGCGCTCGCTCACGAGCGGTGCGGTGGGCCCGTCCGGCGTGCGCGTCACGACGTCGAGCGCCAGGCTCAGCGCACACAAGGACGCCGCGGCGAGGAGCGCCAGAAGCTGCCAGCTTCCGGTCCTCGCGAGCGGGCACGACGAATACGACGCGGTCGCCATGGCCGATTCCTCCCTTGAATCGGGGGCCTCGACAGGTCAGTGAGCGTCGGTGCGGGGGCCAGGGACGCCTGTCGGAACCCAGTGGTTCCGGAGCAGCGAGGCGAAGTCTACCGCAGCCGGTGCCGGACCACCACGCTGGAGTGGCGCCCTTCATGGGCCGTTCCTAACGGTACCCATCCGGCGAATCCCGCTTCGCGAGCCCCCATCGCCCTTCACGGAGCGGGCGCCACTACGCCTCGGGCGGGCGCCGCGTGTGCCAGTCGGTGCGCGACTGGACGAGCCGGGCGAGCTCGATCAGCTCGCGCTCGGACAGCGCGGGGCCCATGAACGCGATCGACGTCGGCAACCCGTGCTCTCCGAACCCGCTCGGCACGCAGAGCGCCGGGATGCCGCACAGGTTTCCGGCCGGGATCAGCGCGGGTCCGCCGCTGACGCCCGGGTAGACATCGGCGAAGTGCTGGTCGGCCGGGTAGGCCACGCTGGCGCGTCCGGGCGAGGCGACCACGTCGAAGCGTCCGAACAGCGCGGCGAGCGAGCGCTTCATCGGCTTTCGCACGCGCATCGCCATCAGATAGTCGACGGCGGGGATCATGATGCGTGAATAGCCGCCGATGCGGTCCGCCGCGCAGCGCAGCTCCGAGGCGCGGCCCGATTCGATCAGCTCGTGGAACGCCGCCGCGCCCTCGGCCCCGACGATCGTCGACACGGCGGGGCCCCACGGGAAGTCGGGCCACTCGACGTCGCGCGTCACGACGGCGTCCGGCGCGAGGACCGCTAGAGCGGCCTCGAAATTCTCGCGCACCGCCGGCTGCACCTTCTCGACGCAGCCCTTCGGCACGGCGATCCGGACATTCGCGCGCACCGGTGCGGGCTCGCCGTAGTCGAACCGCGCGCGGAGCGTGGTCTCGTCGCGGTCGTCGCGCCCGGCAATCGCGGCCAGCACGATGCCGCAGTCGTCGGCCGTGCGCGCCATGGGCCCGAGCTTGTCGAGCGTCCACGCGAGCGCCATCGCGCCGTGGCGGCTGACGCGGCCGTACGTCGGACGCAGGCCCGTCACGCCGCAGAACGACGCGGGCGTGATGATGGATCCCGACGTCTCGGATCCGATCGCGAACGCGACGAGCCCGGCCGCGACGGCGGCCCCCGGGCCGCTCGATGAACCACCGCTCCAGAACGACGGGTTCCATGGGTTGAGCCCGGGGCCGTTGAACGCGGCATCGGCGTGGTCGTAGCCGAGCCCGCCCGCCAGCTCGACCATCGACAGTTTCGCGACCAGCACGGCGCCCGCCTCGGTCAGGCGCTCGATCACCGTCGCGTCGTGGTCGAACACCTGGTCCTTGAACGGCTCGGCACCCCACGTGGTCGGCGTGCCGCGCGTCGCGAGCAGGTCCTTCACGCCGTAGGGAATGCCGTGGAGCAGGCCGCGATCGTGTCCCGAGGCGATCTCGCGCTCGGCCTGGCGGGCCTCGAGCAGCGCGCGGTCGCGCAGCACGCGCACCACGGCGTTCGTGCGGTGCCCGAGGCTCTTGAGCCGGCGTAAGGACAACTCGGTGAGTTCGACCGGCGACACCTGCTTGCGGCGGATCCGCTTCGCCAGCTCACGGACGGGCTCGAACAGCAGCGTCTCGTCCATCGGGCTCACGGCTGGAACACGGTGTCGGGCTCGTCGCCGTTCGCGAGAGCGAGCTTGCGCAACGTGCGGCCGTTGTCGAGCCGGCCGTCCAGCTCCCCGGCGATCTGCTTCACGTCGGCGTCGGTGAGACGCGCCCCGTAACGCTCCCGCACGGCGGCGGCGAGTGCCAGCGCCTCGGCTGACGGGCCCTTGTCGGCGGCCGCGGTGTCCGGCAGCGCGGGTGTGGACGCCGCGGGAGTCACCGCGGATGGCGTCGGACCCTGCGCGCTCGCGAGCAGCGGGCGCGACACGGCGGAACCGGCGCCCGCGAGCCCCATCAGCATGAGGAAGCGCCGCCGGGCGAGAGCAACTCGCGATCGAGCGCCACGGACGTTCGAATCGGCATCGGGCATGCGGGCCCTCCCGGAATCAAACCGCTCGCTCACGATCCGCGCGTCGCCTGCGGCGCCGGGCCTCGCGCGCCGCGGATCGCGAGCGCCAGGGATCCGGCGAGCAGGATTACCGCGAACGCGAACCACTGTACCGCATAGCCGAGGTGCATGATCTCCGGGTAGGGCCGCGGCGGTTCGCGCACCGGCAGCCCGGCCCGAGCGTCGCCGGGCAGCTCCGTGATCATGAGGTCCGCGAGCCGCGGGCCGAGCCGGCGGCGCAGCGCCGTGGCGCCGAGGCTCGCGACCGACAGCACGGTGTCGGTGCCGGCCCCTAGGGCAAGAACGAGCGTGCGCACCGGGAGCGCCGGGTCGCCGGCCGGAATCGTGGCGGCCAGCCCGGTCACCTCGCGCACGTCTGCCGCCGAGTAGCGGCGCGGATCGGCGGTCACGGCGTCATCGGCGCCGACCCATCCGCGGTCGATCAGCACGTCGCGCGTGCCGCCGTCCGGCACGAACGGCGTGAGCACGTGAACGCCGGGCGTGCCGTCGTGGAACTGCCCGGCCAGCAGCACGTGGCGGTGCTCGTCGAAGCGGCCGCGCACGCGCACGCGACGCCGGCGCAGCGAGTCCGCGAGGCCTGCGTCCGCGGCCAGGTCCGCCGGCGGCCGCGCGAGCATCTCGCGCATCGCGGTGTTGAGCGCCCGGCGCTCGTGGTAGCGCCCGAGCTGCCACACGCCGAGCCGCACGCAGCACGCCGTGAGCGCCACGACGAAGCAGGCGATCGCGATTCCGCGCGGCCCGAGCAGCCGGCTCGCGAGCACTCGCCGTGACGCCGGGCTCACGGAACCGCTCAGCCCGCGGGCTTGGGCGCCGGCGGCGGCAGGTCGAAGGCCACGATCGTGGACTCGAACGCGCACGTCTTGTGGCTGGCGTCGCAGAACGGCTTGTTCTTCGACTGGCCGCAGCGGCACAGCGTCACGCGCGTACGGCCGGCGAGCCCGAACGGCGTGCCGTT
>JANLWK010000450.1:0-1699 GCA_031364505.1 Candidatus Eiseniibacteriota bacterium
CGATGCTGAATTTTTCCAGCAACGAGAGGCGGGGTGAGATGCCCGAGGACAGCATCAATTTTCCCTCGGGGAAACCGGGCAGCGGCAAGGATCGCGACACGACGAAGGATCCGTTCGGCACAAAGTCCGCCGCGGAGAAAGATGCCGCGCGCAAGGAGCAGGGCGCGGGGCAGCTCGGGGCAGGGGAGTCGCTTTCCGTGCTGATTCCGAGCGCGGCGGCGGGCGATGAGAAGGCCGTGCGGCGCTATCGCGAACTCTACGATGCGGCGTCATTTGCCGCGGAGGATGCGGTGACGCAGGAGAACATCCCGCTTGGCGCGCGCTTCCTCATCAGGCGTTACTTTCAGGCGATCCGGCCGAAGCAGTAGCCGCGCACTTTTTCAACCATGAGCGAATCCCTCAAACCACGCCTCGCACAGTTCCGCACCACGTTCCGCCGCATCCAGAGCGAGATGGCGAAGATGATCGTCGGGCAGGACGATGTGATCGAGAGCGTGCTGGTCGCGCTTTTCACGGGCGGGCACGTGCTGCTCGAAGGCGTGCCGGGACTCGGCAAGACGATGCTCGTGCGCACGCTCGGCGAGGCGGTGAATCTGCAATTCTCGCGCATCCAATTCACGCCGGACCTCATGCCGGCGGACATCGTCGGGACGAACATCATCCACGAGGATGAGCATGGGCGGCGGACGTTCCAGTTCCGGCCCGGCCCGGTATTCACGAACCTGCTGCTTGCCGACGAGATCAACCGCGCGACCCCGAAGACCCAGAGCGCCCTGCTCGAGGCGATGCAGGAGGCGCACGTGACGGTCGCCGGCAGGCAGCATCCGCTTCCCCAGCCTTTCCTCGTGCTCGCCACGCAGAATCCGCTCGAAATGGAGGGCACGTATCCGCTTCCCGAGGCGCAGCTCGACCGGTTCCTCTTCAAGGTGAAAGTGCGTTACCCGACCGGCGATGAGATGCACACGATCCTCGACCGCACCACCAGCGCCGACGCCCCGCGCGTGGAAAAGGTCCTCCACGAAGCGGCCGGGGTGCTGGCAATGCGCGAGGTCGTCCGCGGGGTGCCGCTGGTGCGCGAGGTGCAGGAACACGCGGTTCAGATCGTCCTTTCCACCCATCCCGACGACCCGGGCGCCGCTCCGCTTTCAAAAAAATACGTGCGCTACGGTGCCAGTCCGCGCGGCGCGCAGGCGCTCATCCTCGCGGCGAAAATCTACGCTTTGCTCGATGGCCGCTACCATGTCGCGAAGGCCGACATCTCCAAGGCCGCGCCAGCCGCGCTGCGACACCGGGTGATTCTGAATTTCGAGGGCGAGGCCGCGGGCCGGACGACCGACGAGGTGATTGAGGAAATCCTCCGCATCCATGCGGCGTAGCCTGCGATGAAACTGCGGCTCGATGGCGTGACCAAGTCCTTCGACGGGAAGACCGTGCTCGACGGAATCTCCGCCGACTTCGGCGATGCGCGGGCGGTGGTGTTCATCGGCCCATCCGGCGGCGGAAAGAGCACACTGCTGCGCACCATCGCGGGCCTCGAGGCGCCGGAGGCCGGCACCGTCGCGTTTGATGGCGAGGTGGTGGACTACACCTCCGAGGAACGGCTGCGCGCGCACCGGCGGCGGCTCGGCGTGGTCTTCCAGGCGTTTAATCTTTTTCCCCACCTCACGGCCCTGGAGAACATCACGCTCGCGCTGGAAAA
>JANLWK010000038.1:0-12550 GCA_031364505.1 Candidatus Eiseniibacteriota bacterium
GCGCTGGTCGTCAGATCGAGCGTCGTGCCGGCCGCGATCGAGAACTGAATCCTGCCCGAGAGGGTGCCGGCGGAGGTGAAGGTCTGCGTGCCAGCCTTGATGAAGTTCAGGAACGTGTTGGTGCTCGAGTTGCCGCCCACCTGAGTGAAGCTCGCGCCCGACGACACGGAGAAGTTGCCGCTCAGATTCATCGTCAGATCGCGTGAGTTGGTATTCTGCGGATTCACCGTCCCCGCGGTCTGGGAATAGTCGCCATTGACGGCCAGCGTCGCGTCACCGTTCGCGAGGATCAACTGCCCGGAGCCGGTGCTGGTGACGGTGAAGTTGCCCTGGACGGTGGCCCCATTGAGTCCGGTGCCGAGCACGACGTTCGCGGTCTGGCTCGGACAGTTCCAGATGAAGTGACCAAAGGCCTGCGTGAGACCGGCGGGCGCACCGGTGTTGGTGGTGTAGCCGATGAACTCGCAGGTCGAAGCGGCATTCCACGTTGCCGTCGGAACCGTGCCCGCAGCGGTCGTGTACTTGTGCTGATACTTGCCGCCACTGGCGAACGAGAGGGTCGCTGCCGATGAGGTCACGGTGCCGGCATTGAGCAGCGCGCCGCCGCTGTTCACGCTCACGGTCGTGCCGGTCGTCACGAGCACACCGGTTCCGGCGACGTCCACGACGCCGTTGATGGCCAGATCGGTCCCAGTGCCGTTGTTGAGGGTCAGGGTCCGCGTGGCGTTCACGGCAATCTGGCCGCCTGCGTCCACGACCACCTGGTCGACCGTCACATTGGCCGCGACCGAGACGACGTGAGGGCTGCGGACGGTGACGGCGCCATTGGCGCTGGTCGGTGGTGCCCCGGCGGCGCCCCAAGTGGAGCCGTTGTACGTTTCCCACGTCCCCGCGGCGCCCCAATTACCGGTTGCGGCGGAACGGTAGTCACCAGCCGCCTGCGCCGATGCGAGGGTGGTGAGACAGACTGACGCGAGGAGACAACACGCGGCAGCCAGTGCCCGCGCACGCGGGAATGACGACATGAGACCCCCTGAAGCACGAGGAACACATAACGGCGCACGCCGGAGGACTGCGACAAATGCACGGCCAGGCGAGGCCACGTTTATCAAGCAGGCCATCGGCCGTAGGCGCGCCGTCCTTGAGCCAAACCGCGGAGGAGCCCCCATGACGCCGCCAGAGGTGCGCCCGCGCACCCAACGCCACCACGCGTAAGACGGGCAAAGCACCCTGACCATGGGCTCCGGCAGATGAACGCCGGCGCTAGTCCTGCAGATCGAGGGCGTTCGTGACCAGCCGGCGGCCGGCCGCATCCAGCGCGCAGTGCTCGCGCAGTGCCGCGTGCGACAGCAGTGCGTTCAGCAGCTCCTGTGACCTGCCGGGACCTCGATCTGGAAGTCCAGCCGATCCAGCACCGGCCCGCTCACCCGGGCGGCGTAGCGGGTGTTATCGTCGTCCCAACACTCCGGTGGCGATCAGGATCGCGATCGTCACTCCCATCAGCGACTCGCCCGCAATGGCCCCCGAGCCGATCGGGGTGATGAGCCGCTCGCTCGCCGCGGGGAACCGGCGGCGGGCGAGTGCGAAGAGAAGAGCGCCGAGCGCGATCGTTACCGAGTAGTAGGCGGGAATGATGAACGCCACCCCCATCGCCACCGCCGAGGGCAGTCGCCCGGCGAGGCGGCTCCGCGAGAGCAGCGCGAGCCCGACGCCCAGCGCCGCGGCGATGACGGCCGCGGTCCACGCGTGGGGGGGCAGCGCCTCCCCGCGGCCGGTCAGGATTTCGGCGAACGCCTTCCAAGTGCGCGCGGGGGCGGCGGGCAGCGCCTCGCTTCCCAGCCCGTAGGCGCGCGTGACCAGCTGATACGCGGGTATCGCCACCGCGGCGCCCACCGTCACGCCCACCAGCGCGGCCACGAACAGCTTCGGCACCGAAGACCCGAGGTCGCGCCCCGCCCGCATCATGTACACCAGCACGCCCGTGGCGCCGATGTCTCCGGCCACGGCGCCCGCGCCGATGTTGGAAACGGGGCTGCCGCCCGACAGCGGACCGAACGCCGCCTGCGTGATCTGTCCCATCTGGCCGAGTGGCATGAAGTCGGTCTCACCGGCCGCCCGCACCGCGGCGCCGGCGAGCGGCACCGAGAGCGCGACGGCGAGCAGCCCGGCAATCGGATGGAGACCGAAGACCCGCCACGCGAGCACCGCGATCGCGACGACCGCTGCGCCGGCGAGCAGGCGCGCGGCGCGCCGGAGCCCGGGCGTCAGCGCGGCGTCGGGTGCGGCACTCGGCGTCCCGCGGCCGCGCCATCGCAGGCCGCGCAGCAGGGTCCCGCTCTGAAGCGCGAGCGACACGATCGCTCCCGAGATCATGAGCGCCACGCCGGGCCAGGTCAGCCACTGAACGAGCGCGGGAAATTCCGGAGCCGGCACTTCGCCCAGAGCCAGCGCGGCGGGAGCGAGGACGCCCCATGCGAGCGCCGCCCCCAACAACATGCTGAGTCCGATCTGCGGACCCACCATCGCGCCGATCCCGAGCATCAGCGGACTCCACCCGATGCCGATCGTCAGGAGTCCGGCGCCGATCCCGCCGATGCGCAGCGGGAGCGCCGTCATGGCCGGCAGCAGCGCGGGCGGCCCGTCGCGGAGGAACGTGAGCGCCATCGCCAGCGCCCCCGAAATCCCGAGCGCCCGTGCGCTGGCGAGCGCGCCGGAGCCGGCGGTGTGCATGGCGCCGATCACGTCGGCGGTGGCTTTCCCGGTGGGGAAGGCCAGTGCCTCCTCCTCGATGACCTTGCGGCGCAGCGGGAGCGCCAGCACGGTGCCGAGCACGCCGAGCGCGAGTCCCCACAGCGCGATCGCCAGCGCGCCGGGCCCGCGGCCGAGCATTTCGAGCGCGGGGATGGCGCCGAGCAGGCCCGCCACCGCCGGCACGGCGCAGGCGGCCGCCGCGACGCACTGGCTCACCAGGTTCTCGCGCGGCGAGAAGCCGGGCAGGCGCAGCGCACCGGCCAGCGCGAAGGCGAGGATCGCGGCTGTCGGGAAGCCGCCATCCCAGACGCCGGTCTTGAGCGCCATGTAGATGTTGGCCACCGTCTGGACGGCGCCGATCAGCGCGCCGAGCAGAACCGCGCGAACGGTGAGCTCGGCCGTGGCCTGCGGGATGGGTTCGAGGGCGGGAGCGGCGGCCATGATCCCTCGGCGCCCTAGGAGCCGAGCGGCTCGGCCGCCAGCTCGAGCGTGCGGCGGCGTTCCGGGATTGCGTTGAGGAACGACTCGCGCAGCGCCGGGTCCGAGATCTTCGCGGCGCGCTCCAGCAGGCGGTCGCGCGCCGCGCCCAGGGCCGCGCGTGCTTCGGCATCGCGTCCCATCGCGCGCAGCGCCAGGGCGTGGGTGAGCCGCAGCAGGGACTCGCCCTCTTCGAGTTGCTGGACTCGGGCGAGCAGCTCCATGCCGGACTTCGCCGCCTCCAGTGCCTCGGACGGGCGGTTCTGCTCGAGCAGCGCGCTCGCGAGGATTCCGAGTCCGTAGGCGCGGTAGGGCGGGTAGGGCGCGAATCCCTCCAGTGCCAGCCGGGCTTCCACCTCCGCCTCGGCCAGGTGGCCGCGTGCCAAGTGCATGCGCGCCAGGTACGCCCGGGAACTGCTCAGGAACCTCTGATCATCGGACCTTTCGTGGAACTCCATCGCGGCGTTGAGGGTGGCCGTGGCCTCATCGAGTCGCCCGAGGTAGATGAGCGCGAGTCCGAGATTGTGCCGAATGTGCCCCGCGATCGAGGGCAGGCTGCGTCTCTCGGCCTGTTCGAGACCGCGCCGCAGCTCCCGCTCGGCTTCCTCGAACCGCCCGACCTGGCAGTAGGCATAGCCCATGTTGGACACATTGAGGCATTCGTGCCGCAGGCTGCCCGCCTGCCGGTACAGAGCGAGACCCTCTTCGAGGTATCGAATGTAGACCGAGGGATCACCTCGATACATGCCGGAGATCGCCAGGCCGGTAAAGGCATGGCCCCGATCGAGCGGCTCATGAGCATTCTGGGCCGGCATGACCTCGAGGATGCGGGACGTCAGCTCGTCGGCCCGCTCGCGGAAGCCGGTCATATCGAGCCAGGGGAGCGAGAGTGCGATCTGCCCGATCTGGAAGATCGTCCATTCCCCCGTGGGGGCAGCTTCGACGAGTTTGTCCAGTGAACGCCGGCACTCGTCCAGGTCTCCCACCGTCGAGGCCGCCCAGTGGATCAGCTGGAACGCCCGGAAGTAGGCGTTGGACCCACGCTCGAGGAGTTCGGAGGCCTCGCGACCGGTGGGAAGGCTGCGTTGGAATTCGCCCTGCCAGCAAAACGCCTCGGTCTGCAGCAGCCGCAGATGGCCGAGCATCTCGCCCGCGGCCCCGCACACGCCGCCGCGTTCGGCGCGGGCGTGAACAGAGGCGAAATCGTCGCCCTCCAGCGCCTGGCGCGTCGCCTTGAGCCAGTGGCCGACAGCGCGCCCGGGTACGCCGCCGCGCTCCCAGTGCTCGGCCAGCGTGACCGCCTCCTGTTCGCCGGAGCACTCGAGCCACTCGGCCGCCAGGCGGTGACCGAGCCGCCGGTCGTCCGGGGTGAGCATCGCGTAGGCCGCGGCGCGCACCAGTTCGTGGCGGAACTGGAACTCTTCCTCCCCCGCGAAGCGCGCGCCCGGGCGGCGGGTGATGAACTCGCCGGCCTCGAGGTCACGCAGCAGATCGTCGAGTCGCGCGGCACCCTCGCTGCCCCCCAGCAGCACCGCCACCGCGCCGCGCCAGAAGCTCTGGCCGAACAGACTCGCCGCCCGCAGCACCCGGCGTGCCTCGGGCTCCAGGGACTGGAGCCGGGCCTCGACCATCGCGAGCACGGTTTCGGGCAGCCCCTCGGCCCGGCCATCGGCCACGGTGCGGATCAGCTCCTCGAGATAGAACGCGTTGCCGGCGGCGAGCGAGACCACGCGCTCCACCGTCTCGGCCGCCACCGAGTCCCCGAGCACCTCGCGCACCAGGCGCTCGCTGGCGCGGCGGGTCAGCTCGCCGAGGCGGATCTCCTGCGCGCTGCGCTCCGCCCACAGCCGCGGGAACACGTCGTGCACCTCGGGCCGCGCCAGCGCCAGCACCATCAGCGGCCGATCCTTGAGATGGCGCAGCGCGGCGTCCGTGAAGCTGACGGTCGGGGTGTCGCCCCAGTGCAGGTCCTCGAGCACGATCAGCACCGGCTGCGTGGAGCACTCGGCCATCAGCCAGTCCTGCCAGGCGCGCATCATCTGGTCGCCCATCAGGCGCGAGTCCTGCCGCGCAGCGCGCAACTCGAGACTCTTCTCGTCGGGGAACGGCACGCCGATCAGCTCGCCGAGGAACTCGGTGGCGCGCAGCGCGTCGGCGCCGGCGAGGTGCCGCGCGATGCGGACGCGCAGCTTGAGCTGGCGCATGGCGAGCGGCTCGCCGTCGAGAATGCCCGCGGCGCGGCGGATCGCGGGGGCGATCATGCCGAACGGGGACCCGGCGCTGATCGGGTCGCCGCGCCCGATCCAGATGATCACCGGCTTCTCGCGGCGTCTGACGCCGTTCAGGAACTCGTGGCCCACCCGCGACTTTCCGGTGCCGGCCGGCGCCGTGACCAGCGCGGCGCGGGCGGCCGGCTCGCTGACACATTCGTCGAACAGCGCATCGAGGGTCTGCAGCTCACGGTCGCGCCCCACGGTGGGGCTCGGCCGCCCGAGCAGCGTGCGGCTGCCCTCGGCCAGTTCCCTCTCGCCGAGCAGCACCGCCACGCCGTTCTCGAGCGTCACCTCGAAGCGCGCGTCGAGCAGACCCGCGGTCGCCTCGTCCATGAGCACGCCGGCGGGGGCCTCGTGAGCTCGCGCCTGCACCAGCGCGGCGGCGCGGTCGATCGCCTCCCCCGCCGGCAGCGTTCCACCCACCACCCCGAGCCCGGTGGCGAGCGCGAGGGCCGACCCGGGGAGGAAGGCACGCACCGCGAGCGCGCAGCGGGCCGCCTGCGCGACCTGGTCGGTGGCGGCGCCCGAGCCGGCGAGTGCGACCACGATCGAGCCGTCGGCGAGCCGCTCGGCCAGCGCGCCGTAGGCCTCGGCCGCCGCGCGCACCAGGTCGAGCGCGATCGCATCGCCGCCTTCGCCGCCCCCACCGGCGAACACCACCGAGAGCAGCCGCTGCTCGCCCCGCGTCAGTCCGGGCGCGACCGGGACCGGCGTCGCTCCCGGAGCCGCCCGTAACGCTTCGAGCACCCGCCCCACGTCCTCCATCGGCGGCCGGGACGCGGGCTCCTTCGCCGTCATGCGCGCGATCAGCCCCGCCAGAGCGGGCGGAGTCTCGGGCCGCGCGGCCTGAAGCGGGTCGGGATCCTGGAGCAGGACTTTGGCGAGCACCGCCATCACATTGTCGCCGACGAAGGCTGGGCGGCCGGCGACGCACTCGTAGAGCACGCAGCCGAGCGCGAACACGTCGGCGCGCCCATCCAGTTCCCGCGCGCCGCGCGCCTGCTCCGGTGCCATGTAGGCAGGCGTGCCCATCATGGTTCCCGTCATGGTGGGACGAAGCGACGTGCCGGCGAGGCGCGCCAGGCCGAAGTCGAGAACCTTGAGCTCCGCCACGCCGCTCGGAGGCACAAACAGGTTCGCCGGCTTGACGTCGCGATGCACCACGCCGCGCTCGTGCGCCGCGGCGAGCGCGTCGGCGGCTCGGATGCCGGCTGCCAGCACGTCCTCGAGCGGCAGGGGCCCGCGCGTGAGGCGGACGGCCAGGTCCTCGCCTTCGAGCCATTCGGTCGCCAGCCAGCGTGCGCCGGACTCGGCAATGCCGTGGTCGACATAGCGGACGATCGCCGCATGGGCGAATGAGGCCAGTGCTCGCACCTCGCGCACGAAGCGCTCGTCGGGCGCCTCGGCTTCCGCATGGAGCACCTTGAGGGCGACCCGCGCTCCGCTCTCGCGATCGCGGGCTCGGTATACCATCCCCATGCCGCCCGCGCCGGCCGGCCGCTCGATCTCGAAGCGACCCGCGACGAGCGCGCCTGGCGCCAGTGGCACTCGATCGGGAAGGGCATCTTCCCCCGGGCCCGACCGCGTGACGGAAGTGCGGCTCATGAGCGGCCTCAATGGCGGGGTGCGCGCGGCCAGCGTCGGGCGCGATGATAGCACCGCGAGGGCGTGGTGACGCCACGGATCGTGCCCCGCCAGTTCAGCCGCTCGGACATCGTCGCGACTCGTATGCCCGGTACTGCAGCGCCTCGGCGAGCCGCAGGGCGGTGACGCGTTCCTCGGCGGCGAGGTCGGCGATGGTGCGGGCCACGCGGAGCGCCCGGTGCACGCCGCGCGCGGACATGCCCCCGCGATCGACGGCGTTCGTGACGAGCCGGCGCCCCGCGGCATCGAGTCCGCAGTGCTCGCGCAGGGCGCCGTGCGACAGCGTCGCGTTGAGCCCGCCGCGGCGGCGTTGCCGCTCGCGCGCGGCGAGGACGCGTTCACGCACGACGGCGCTCGATTCACCGGGCTGGGCCGCCAATAGCTCCTGCGACGTGAGCGCGGGCACCTCGATCTGGAGATCGAGGCGGTCGAGCACGGGGCCGCTCACGCGCGCCGCGTAGTGCATGAGGTCGGTGGACGTGCAGCGGCAGCCGCGCAGGGGATGCCCCCGCCAGCCGCAAGGGCACGGGTTCATGGCGCAGACGAGCAGCGCGCGGGCGGGGAACCGCGACGTGCCGCTGGCGCGGCTGATCCACACCGAGCCGGTCTCGAGCGGATCGCGCAGCGAATCCAGTGTGGCGCTGCCGTACTGCGAGAGTTCGTCGAGGAACAGCACGCCGCGATGCGCGAGCGACAGCTCGCCGGGCCGTGGCGGGCTCCCGCCGCCGATCAACGCGGCGCGCGTCATCGAGTGATGCGGTGCGCGGAACGGCCGGTTGCGCATGAGCCCCATGCCGGGTGGGCGGAGGCCGGCGACCGAGTGCAGGCGCGTGACGACCAGCGCCTCCTCGGGATCGAGCGCCGGCAGGATGCCGGGGAGCCGGCGCGCGAGCATCGACTTGCCGGCGCCCGGCGGGCCGACGAGCAGGAGATGGTGGCCGCCCGCCGCCGCGATCTCGAGCGCACGCCGCGCCATGAGCTGGCCGCGAACCTCCGCCAGGTCGTCGCTCGCGGCGGGGGAGTCATCGGGCGGCGCGGGTGTTGCACGGCCCAGTGCTTCACCGCGCAGCCACAGGACGGCGTCTTGCAGTTTCGGGGCCGCGAGCACCTCGAGGCCCTCGACCAGCGCCGCCTCGCGCGCGCCGGCCTCGGCGCACAGCAGCCGCGTGACGCCGCCGCGCCACGCGGCCTCGGCGAGCGCCAGCGTGCCTCGCACCGCGCGCAGCGCCCCGTCGAGCGCCACTTCGCCGATCGCGGCCGTGCCCTCGAGGCGCTCGGGCGGCGCCTGGCGCGTCGCGACGAGCACGCCGAGCACGATCGCGAGGTCCATCGACGCGCCCTGTTTCCGATGGTCCGCGGGCGCCAGGTTCACCGTGACGTGGCGGTCGGGCACTTGGAAGCCGGCGTTCCTGAGCGCCGGCCACACCCGCTCGCGCGCCTCGCGCGCCGAGGCGTCAGGCAGTCCGACCAGGGCGAACCCCGGCAGCCCGGGGCCGACGTCGATCTCACATTCGACGGGAAACGCTTCGAGACCCCACAGCGCGGCAGTGCGCACGCGAGCGAGCATGAAGGTGCTCCGCGGGGGCGAAGAAGCGCGGAGGCGTGACGGGCTGGACGGTGACCGGGGACGTGGTGGCGGTGTGCAGTACGACGATGGCCGACGTGGTTACGGCAGGAGCGTGGCCCGTCGCGTGAGAACGCGTCCCGCGCCGCTCAGCCGCGCCGCGTAGATGCCGGGAGCCACCCGGTTGCCGTTCTGCGCGCGTCCGTCCCAGGTGTACGTGTAGCGGCCCGGGTCCAGAGGTCGGCGGATGAGCGACCGCACCTTGCGACCCGCGAGATCGAACAGCGTGAGCTCCACGGTCCCCGCCCCACGCGGGACGTCGATCGAGAGTGTGAGTGCACCGTGGAACGGGTTGGGCGCGAGCGACGCGAAGCCCAGCGATTGCGGGGCGGACGCCGAGGCCCCGAGCGTGACCGTGGCCGAAGCCGGTGGGCTCTCGTTTCCATTGGCATCCACCGCCGTCACCTTGTACGTGAACGGGCCGATGGTGGGATCCGTCCATTCGGTCGACGTCGTGGTGTTCACGAGGTTGCCGGGCCCCGGAGTGAACTGGGGATCCGTGTCTCGATAGATGCGGAAGTGAAGAAAGTCCGGTGCCGTGCTCGCCTGCCACGACACCGAGGCGCCGCCGACCACGGGTTGCACGGCGAGCCCCTGCGGCACCTCGGGCGCCAGGTTGTCGATCGAGTAACCGCTGTCCACGACGGAGTTGTAGAACACCCCGACCTGATCGGTCATCGCGCGAACCAGCAACACACTCCGGCACACTCCGTTCGTCGTTGAGTCGCACAGCGTGGGCAATGCCGTTTCATACGTGCTGTCCAGCGTGGCGGGAACACTCGTCACGGCGTCCCAATTGCCGGGTGGCAGCAGCGCCGCCTGCTCGGGCTCCATGCGGCCGAGCGCCGCCTGGCCGGGAGCGAGGCGGCGATAGAGCGTGTAGCTCGTGATGCGCGGAAGCGTATCGAAGGGGTTGTGCGGGCGCTCGCGCAGGTCCGCGCTCCAGCGCACGTGAACGGCAAGGCCCTGATCGTTCGGAACGTCGTCGATGACCCGGATCATGGGATTCGGGAAGGGGGCGAACAGTGCCGTGGGGCCGAGGTGAGTGCGGTTGCCGCCGGCCGAGCGCCTCCCGATCGGCGTCGCGAGCAGGTTCGCGTGGACCGTGATGGCGCCGTCCGTTCCCGTCATCGATGCGAGTCCGAGGAGCGCGTGTTGGTCGGAGTAGGCGCCGGCCATGGTCGCGCTACCGCCCCGCGCGAACGCCGCTTTATCCCGGACCCCGAGGACGATGGAAGGAAAGCGAAGCGCGTCGCCTGGAGCGGGCTTCGCCAGCGACGAAATCCCCATCGCGACTTCGAGCGCATGGATGCGGGCTTCGACCTCGACGCATGCCCGATTGCCCCCGTCGGGATAGAAAGCCCATCGCCCGCCCGACGCGTCTCCGACGGCTTCGGAGCCGGCGACATCCAGTTCGAGGTAGTAGAGCCGCTCGGCGTCGAGCGTCAGCGGCGCGTTCTGCCCGGCGATCACATCGAAGATCCCGCCCGCCACCGCGCCGGCGAACTCGCTCGCCGAATCGTAGAGCGGTGAACCTCCGATGGAATCCGCATAGATCCGGACCGTCACGTCGCCGGACGTGATGGGCGCGTCGAATACGTCACGCACCACACCCTGGATCGGAAACAGGTGCGCAGTCATGGGCGCCGCGGACGCCGGCGCGACGAACGCGCAGGCCACCGCGAACGTCACCGCCGAGCGAAGCCAGAAGGCCGAGGTCGATCTCACGGTGCGATGCCCGCTAGTTGAATTGGAATGTCGTAAGGACGCCATTGGTGCCCGTGCCGCCCGGGTTCCCGAACGAAGGCCCACCTGGGCCGCCCGCGCCGCCCGATCCTCCGGAGACCGAGTTGGACGAATAGCTCGGCGAGCCGACGCCCGAAGTGCAGATCCCGACCGACATGCCACCCGCGCCGCCGCCACCACCCCCGCCGAATCCTCCGGCTCCGCCATCGCCGCCACGGGCGCCGAGACCGCTGCACAAGAACGAGTCCAACCCGCCCAACGCGCCCGTCCCGCCCGCTCCGCCCTTGCCGCCGGCACCGCCTCGTCCGCCCGAGCCCCCGGAGCCCCGGAAAATCACGTTCGAGGTGATCGTGGGCGCAACGCCACCGGTGAGGAATATTCCGAACGATCCGCCGCCCGCCGCACCGCCCGTGCTCGAACCGCCGCCACAGGCACCCGAGCCGCCGCCACCGCCGGCGCCGCCCAGCACGTCCTGTTCCGGCGAGATCCCGTCACTGCCTCCGCCCGCTCCGCCGCCACCTCCGCCGCGCCCGAACGCGCCAGCGGCTCCGACTCCACCCGAGGCGCCAACCCAATGGCCGGCGACGACTGACCCTGCGCCGCTGGCCCCAGCCGCGCCCGCGCCGTTGGCCCCGGCAGTCCCACTCGATCCCGCGGTCGCGTTCATCGGGCTCGTTCCGCTGTTGGGCAGGAAGCAACTGTTGGACTGCTGTGTTCCGTCGAAGCCCGCCGTCCCGGCGGCCCCGCCACCGGCACCCGTGCCGGCCGTGCCGTCGATGCCGGAAAACTTGGAGTTCGGGACGGGCGTGCATCGGTTACCGCCGCCGGCACCGCCGTTCACACTCGTGGCTCCGCACAGCAATATTCCGCCGGCTCCGCCGTTGCGATTCAGGGTCGCGGAGCACGAGCTGGTGGGGCTCTGGATCGCATTACCTCCCGCGGTGCCGGCGACGCCGTTCGCGCCGGCAGTACCGGCAGCGCCATCGGCGCCCGGGCCACCCGTCCCGCCCATGATGACGTTGCTGCGGAGGGCGAGGTTCGCGTTGCAGTTGCTGAGGTACACCGCGTACGAGTTGCCCCCGACCGCGGTGTTCTGAGGGCCGAGGATGACGAAGCCCTCGACGACCGTCGGATTCGTGATGCTCGTGCCGACGACGGCCCGTTTGTGGCTCCCCGAGGTGGACTCGCCGCGCAGGAATGTCGTCGTCGAACTCAGGTGGCGTTCCCACGTGAGCCCGTGGTACCCGCCGAGGAGGCTCTTGCCGTTGACCAGAGTCACCGCCTCCGAGTAGATGCCGTCGGCCACGTAGATCTTGGATCGTGACGTGCTCACCGCTCGCGCGAGGCCCTGGGCGATCGACCGGCATGGCCTGCATCCGGCGTCCGTCCCCACGGGGCCCAGCCCGCAATCCACGCCGTCGTCCGCGCCGGGGTCGTTCGCATCCACATAGATGCCGTCCGGATCGAGCACGAACTCGCATCCGTCGGTGGGGTCCCCGTTGAGGTTGAACTCTCCGGCCGAACACTGGCCGAACACGAGGTTCTCGAGACTTTGAATCCGAGTCTCCAGATCCGTCCGCGTCTGGTCGCCACCCGCCGGCCAGAAGGCCTGCCGCCCGCTCGCTGCGTCGCCGACGACCTCCTGTCCATTGACGTCCAATTCGAGGAAGTACTGTTGAGTGCCGTCGAGCATCAGCGCCGCGCCGCTCCCGAGCACAACGTCGAACACTCCGTCCACGATCACACCGTTGAATTCGGCGGCGGAGTCGTAGACGAGGGCGCCGCCGGTCGAGGCATCGTAGATGCGTACCCGGACGTCACCGGTGAGCACCGGATGGCTCGCGGCGTCGCGCGCCAGTCCCTGGAACGAGAGGCGGTGCGCGGTGGGGGTCTCCGCCGCGGCGGGTCGCGGGGTGACGAGGGCGAGGAAAAGCAATAGCCACGGGAGCCATCGAGTTCGCATGGGCGACCATCTCCGTCGAGGGGCAAAGCGGACGGCCGTCATGTGAGGCCGACGGCCCGCACCAAGTCTAGA
>JANLWK010000067.1:0-31430 GCA_031364505.1 Candidatus Eiseniibacteriota bacterium
TTCCAGTAGGCGCCGCTCAGGTTCGTCGCCCACTCGGCCGCGGCGAGTGAGGTGAGATTCGTGGCGGCGCTCCACGTCTCGCCGGGCCATGGAAGGGCCGCCGCACCGACCGACGGGCCGGCGCACGCGAGCAGGATCACCGCGGCCAGGCGGCCGGGCAGTCGGCGGAAGCAACATTGAATCGCGGCCGGCATGGGACGAATCTACCTCAGGGAGTTCAAGTCTTTGTCCGCACGAGGCGTTGTGGCGCGAAGTGTGCTTCTATGCGGCGTCAACCGGAGGAGCGCACAATGACGAGACCCGTGTATGGACTGGCCGTTGCCATGGTTATCGGCACCATCGCGTTGACGCTGCATGGATGCAGCCCCCGGGACGACGGGCCCATCACCGCCGCCATCGCCAAGCAGGTCGCGCGGCCGTTCCGCTGGTTCCGGAAGCCGACCGTCGACGATGACGACATCCAGCCGATGGTGAGACGTTTTTACAAGATTCGCGGCAACCGGCCGGCGTGGACGCACATGAACGGCCCCACGTCGAACGCCCAGGAGCTGCTCGAGGAACTGTCGGAGGCCCCGTCGAGCGGGCTCCTGCCGCAGGACTACGACTTCGACTCGCTCGCCCGCAAGAGCGACGATCTGCCGAAGGCGCTGCCGGGAGCGGACGTCGCGCGCGCTCGCGCGCTCGCGGCACTCGACGTCTCGCTCACCCGCAATTTCCTCAAGTACGCGACGCATCGCGCGAGCGGCCAGGTGAACCCGCTCCAGCTCCCGGCCGACTGGCACATCAAGCCGCGCCAGATCGACGCGGTGAAGCTGCTCGCGGACGCGGTCGAGCACGATTGGGTCCGCGAGGCCCTCGACAGCCTCGATCCCGCGGACCCTCAATACCGCGAGTTGCGAGACGCGCTGGTGCGCTACCGGAAGATCGAACACGACGGAGGATGGCCGGCCGTTCCCGGAGGTGGCACGCTCAAGCGCGGCAGCCGCGGGCCGGCGGTGCTCGCGCTGCAGCAGCGCCTCATCGCCACCGGCGACATGGGCTCGGGCGCGAGTGGCCGCTTCGATCCGGCCACCGAGGCCGCCGTCAAGACGTTCCAGTCGCGCTACGGTTTCGACCCCGACGGCATCGTCGGGCCGGCGGTGCTCGAGCAACTGAACCAGCCGGTCTCGTTGCGGATCCGCCAGATCGAGCTCAACCTCGAACGCCGCCGCTGGGTGCCCGATTCGCTGCAGCGCGGGCGCCTGATCGAAGTCAACATTCCGTCCTTCGACCTCGCCGTGCGCGAGGGCGACCGGAAAGTGCTGGGGATGCGCGTCGTCGTGGGCAAGCAGTTCAGCCCGACGCCGATCTTCTCGGACGAGATCTCCTACCTCGTATTCAACCCCTACTGGAATGTCCCGTCGAAGATCGCCGGCGAGGAGATCCTGGCGGACGTTCAGAAGGACCCGGACTACCTCCAGAAGAATCACATGCGCCTGTTCGACGGCGAGGGGAAGGATGCCCGCGAGGTCGACCCGTCGGAGGTGCACTGGGACGGCATGACGCCTGAAGAGTTCAAATACGCCGTCCGCCAGGACCCGGGCCCCGAGAACGCGGTGGGACATGTGAAGTTCATGTGTCCGAACCAGTTCGATGTGTATCTGCACGACACGCCCGCGACGCACCTCTTCAGCGCCGAGGAGCGCGGATTCAGCCATGGCTGCATCCGGGTCGAGCAGCCCAAGCAGCTCGCGGAGTACCTGCTGCGGGGGAAGCAGGACTGGGATGACATGCGAATCGCGGCGGCCATGGACACCAGCACGAATCTCACGGTGACGATTCCGGAGCCCATGCCGGTGCATGTCGTGTACTGGACGGCTTTTGTGAACGATCAAGGACTTGTTCAGTTCCGGGATGACATCTACGGGCTCGATTCTTTGCTGGATCGTGCGCTCCGATCGAGGCGCCCCGGCATCTGAAGCGGTCCATGATCTGGACCCTCTTCCTCGCCCTGCTCGCCCATATCGCGCCCACGAGTGCCGTTGCGGACCTCCCATGGGCCCCCGTCGTCGATTCCATCGAAGTCGCGGCCTTCTGGCCACAGCGCTCGGACTTCGACGTGCGGTTCGGCAACGCCACCACCGAGTACCGGGTGATGGCGATGTTTGTTTTGCCCGGGGAGCGTGTTCCCGTCGAAGTGACGGGGGTGACCCTGCCGTCCGATTCGGCGAGCCAGTTCGAGCTGCGTGCGGCGGCCGGCCGGGCCCTGCCGGAAGGTCGCGGTCGATGGACCTGGGTCGCACCCGCCACGCCCGGCCTCTACCCCGTCGACGTGCGTGACGCGCGGACCGGAGCCACGACGACGCTGAACGTGTTCGTGATGCTGCCGTACGCCTCGATGCGCGGCGGGTTGATCGACGGCTACCGTGTCGGCGCCTATCCCCTGCCCCGTCGTGGACACGAGGCGGAATACCAGCGGCCGCGCGGCTTCGTCCGCGTCACGCCATCGATGCTCGAGACCCGGGTATCCCCCCATTTCACGCTCGGCCAGTTCCTGTGCAAACAGCCGGGGGGATATCCGAAGTACGTCGTGCTGCGCCAGCCGCTGCTGACCAAGCTCGAGCACCTGCTCGCCGCCGTGAACGCGCGCGGCATCGAGGCGCACACGTTCTCGATCATGAGCGCGTACCGCACGCCGCACTACAACGCGGCGATCGGTAACGTGACGACGTTCAGCCGCCACGAATACGGCGACGCGGCCGACGTGTTCGTCGACGAGGACGGCGACGGCATCCTGGACGACCTGAACCATGACGGCCGGCACACGGTGGCGGACGCCCGCCTGATGGGCGCGATCGTCCACGAGACGGCCGACGAGCCGCAGTTCGCCGGGCTCATCGGCGGGCTCGGAACGTACGCGCCGACGTCCGAACACGGATCCTTCGTACACGTCGACGTACGCGGCTTTCCCGTGCGGTGGGGCGTGTAACTCCCGCCTGACCGGGAGCGGCCGCGCTCCCTGAACGCCTCACTCATCGTCGTCGTCCTCATCATCGTCGTCGTCCTCATCATCGTCGTCGTCCTCATCGTCCTCGTCGTCCTCGTCCTCGTCGTCGTCGTCCTCGTCGTCCCCGTCCTCGATCGCTGTCCGCCCGTCGTCGTCCGCAACGCTCACGTCGTCGGGATGAACCTGTCCGTTCTGGGTCCGCGGATCACCCGCGATTTCGGAATCAAGCGGCCGATCGGGCTGGTTCGCGGCCTCGTCGTTGCCCGCGAGTGCGGCGTCGCCGCCGTACCCTCCATCGCCCGTCTCCGCATCGAGGCCCTTGTCACCGCCGCCACCCGCCTCGTTACCGGGCTCGATTTCGCCCGCCTGGCCCCGTTCCGTCTCGCGGCCCTCGTCGATCGTCGCCTCCCACTGGCTCTGGGGCGGCGTCAGCACGCGTCGCGTTTGATAGCGGGCCATGGCTAGATCCGCTCGTCGACGCGCGTACACGCGTTGAAATCGTTGGCGTCTCGCGTGGTCGTATTTTCAGGTGTCCGCGAGTTGTAGACCGCCGGCATACAGCTCGCCGCGATCACGACGACGGACGCAATGCCCAGCCACGACAGCGTTTTCATGGTGTGCCTCCCCGGCCTTTTGTTCCTGCCCCCGCGACCCGAAGGGCGCGTGCGCGGCAACTCCGAGCCGCCGGCTGCGGGACATGCATGGATGACGCCATGACTCGTGGCGGGAGGCGTTCGCGGCGAGGCTTCGCCGATTCCGGACAATCAGCGAGGGAGGTCGAGCGCCTCGATCGGAATGGAGTAGATGTCTCCGAGTCCGTTGCCCGGCGCGCGGAGGCGCCGCATCAGCTCCGCGTAGGTGAGCGGCCGCGGCGGCGAGTCCTCGAAATCCGTGCGTGCGCTGGTGAAGAACAGCGTGCGCCCGTCGGGCGACACGCTGGGATTGAAGTCGTACGCCGGCGAGTTGATGCCGTGTCCGAGCGGGCGCGCCGCGGACCACGTGTCGCCGGTGCGGACGCTGATGTAGAGATCGAGGCCGCCCTTGCCCTCCGCGCGGCCACCGGCACTGAAGATCAGGTAGCGCTCGTCGGGCGAGATCCACGGCTCCACTTCACCGAACTTCGTGTTGATCGAGTCCCCGAGATTGACCGGCGCCGTGTACGCCCCGTGCTCGAAGCGAGCGACGTAGAGATCGTCGCGACCCTTCCCGCCCTCGCGCGTGGCCCCGAAGTAGAGGTTGCCGTTGGCCGCGATCGACGGCGACCACTCCGTGGCGTCCGTGCACACGCCCGAGCCCACGGGTCGCGGAGCACCCCACCCGTCGCCGGAGCGCTCGACGAACCACAGGTCGCAGCTCTCCTTCGCGGTATCACCCGAGTCGGGCCGGTTCGAGATGAAGAACAGCTTCGAGCCATCCGGCGACACGTGCGGGTCGGCGTCGCTCCACCGGCCCGAGAACGGCGCGATCGCGGGCTCGCTCCAGCGGTCGCCGCGCCGGTGCGTCTCGAGGATGGTCCAGGCGCTGAAGTCCGCCCGGGCGCGGCAGAAGTACGCGGTCTGCTGGCCCGGGGTCAGGGCGACGAAGAAGTCGTATGCGTCGGTGCAGAACACGCCCTCGCCGAATCGGGCGGGCGCCAGCTCGGCGGCCCTCGGAGCGGAGCCGGCGATGACGGTTGCGATCAGGGGCGCGAGGACGCTGAGGAATCGGATCGAGCGCGGCATGGAATGCACCGTGCGGCATCGATTTGCGGTCGGCAACCCACTCGCCGACGAGCGCGGCATCGATTACAGTGGACGCGGATGTCACGCCGGAACCGAGGTCTGCAGATCGGCACGGCGCGCACCATGCTGAGGAACCCCATTCACGCGACCGATAACCGCGTCACGGAGGACGCGTCGTGAGCCCATCCCGGGTGCCCGAAGGCCAGCAGCGAGGCTTCATCGTTCCGATCGGCGGCGCCGAGGACAAGCTCGGCGACGAAGCGATCCTCAAGCGGTTCGTGCAGGTCTGCGGGCGGCGCGACGCGCACATCGCGGTGCTGCCGACGGCCTCCGAACTGCGCTCCACGGGCCGCCGTTATGAGGCGCTGTTCCGCGACCTCCGCGCGTCCAAGGTGTGGGTGCTCCCCTTCGAGGACCGCAAGCAGTGCGAGGACGCCGAGGAACTGGCGGTGCTCGAGAAGGCCAACGGCGTGTTCCTCACCGGCGGCAGCCAGCTCCGGCTGGGGACGACCCTGGGCGGCACGTCGGTGTCCCGCGCGCTCCGCCTGATGAACGCCCGCGGCGTCCACGTGGCCGGCACGTCGGCGGGCGCGGCATTCCTGTCCGAGCACATGATCGCCTTCGGCGACGAGGGCTCGACGCCGAAGGCCGGCATGGTCTCGCTCGCGCCGGGGCTCGGCCTCACGAACCGCGTGGTCGTCGACCAGCACTTCCGCCAGCGCGACCGGCTGGGCCGCCTGCTCGCGGCCCTGGCCTACAACCCGTTCGCGCACGGCATCGGGCTCGACGAAGACACCGCGGCGTTCATCGGTCCCGACGACACGCTCGAGGTGGTGGGCAGCGGGGCGGTGACGGTCATCGACCCCGCCCAGATGGAGTACTCCTCGATGGACCAGGCCAAGCAGGGTGAGCCCGTCAGCATGATCGGCGTCCGGCTCCACATCCTGCTCCACGGGGCGAGGTACGATCTGCACCAGAGGAGAGTCACGGCGATCAGGGCCGAGGCCGACGACCGCTAGAGCCCGGCGAACAGCGCGCGACCCCGGCTGACGAGCCCGGTCTTCGCCTGATACTCTGCGGGAATGAAGCTCCTCGACTCCTCGGTCTACCTCGGGCCCAGCATCTACGCCCACTTCCCCGTCATCCGGCTCACCATCGATCTCGGCGAGTTGGAGCAGTGGCCGAGCATGAAGCTCGGTCCCGGCTTCGTCGACGCGCTGCTCGCGTCACTGCCGGGGCTGCGCGAGCACGGCTGCTCCTACGGCGAGCCCGGCGGATTCGTGCGCCGCCTCACCGAGGGCGAGGGCACCTGGCTCGGCCACGTGCTCGAACACGTCGCAATCGAGCTCCAGAACGAGGCCGGCGCGAAGGTCACCTTCGGCAAGACCCGCGACCACGGGCGTCCCGGCGTCTACGATGTCGTCTACCAGTACGAGCAGGCCGAGGTCGGGCTCGAGGCGGGCCAGCTCGCGATGCGCCTGCTCCACTCACTCGTGCCCGAATCCCTGCGACCCGCGGGCAGCCTCCCACCCGACTTCGCGTTCGCCTCCGCGCGCGAGGAGTTCATCCGGTTCACGCAGCGCCGTGCGCTCGGCCCCAGCACGGCCGCCCTCGTGCGCGCGGCCGAGGAACGCGACATCCCGGTGATCCGGCTCAACAACCAGAGCCTGGTCCAGTTCGGGCACGCGCGCTACCAGCGCCGGATCCAGGCCACGATCACGAGCGAGACGCGCCACATCGCCGTCGAGATCGCTTCCGACAAGGAGGAGACGAACCGCATCCTCACGACGCTCGGGCTGCCGGTGCCCCACCAGCGACTCGTCTACAGCGAGGAGGAGGCGGCGATCGCGGCCCAGAAGCTCGGCTATCCGGTGGTCGTGAAGCCGTACAACGGCAACCATGGGCGCGGCGTCGCGCTCGACCTCAAGGACGGCGCGCACGTGCGGGCCGCATTCCAGAAGGCTCGCGAGATCAGCCGGGCCGTCATCGTCGAGTCGTTCGTGACGGGCCGCGACTACCGCATGCTCGTCGTCGACGGCCGCCTCATCGCCGTCGCCGAGCGGGTGCCGGGCCGCGTCATCGGCGACGGAGTTCACACCGTGGCCGAGCTGGTGGAGATCACGAACCGCGATCCACGCCGGGGCATCGGACACGAGAAGGTGCTCACGCGCCTCGAGCTGGACGCCCAGGCCGAGCGCTGCCTCGCCGAGCGGGACCTGACGGCCGCCAGCGTGCCCGCCGAGGGCGCGATCGTTCCGCTCCGGCTCACCGGCAACCTGTCGACGGGCGGGACGGCGATCGACGTGACCGACATCGTCCATCCCGACAACGTCGAGATGGCGGTGCGGACGATTCGCGCGATCGGGCTCGACGTCGGCGGCGTCGACTTCATCTCCCCCGACATCGCACATTCGTACAAGGAGGCGGGTGGCGCGATCTGCGAGGTGAACGCCGCCCCCGGCTTCCGCATGCACGTGGCACCCAGCGAGGGCACCCCCCGTGACGTGGCGGGGCCCGTCATGGACATGCTGTTCCCACCCGGGACGCCCGCGCGCATACCGATCGCCACGATCACCGGGACGAACGGCAAGACCACGACGGCGCGCATGGTCGCCCACGTCATGAAGCTCGCCGGGCGCACCGTCGGACTCACGACCACCGACGGCGTTTACATCAATGGGCAGCTCACCGTGAAGGGTGACATGACCGGCCCGCTCGCCGCGCGAATGGTGCTGCGCGACCCGAGCGTCGACATCGCCGTGCTCGAGAGCGCGCGGGGCGGCATCCTGCGGCGCGGGCTCGGCTACCGTAAGTGCACCGTCGGCGCCGTGCTCAACATCCAGAGCGACCACCTGGGACTCAAGGGTGTCGACACGCTCGACCAGCTCGCCGAAGTGAAGCGCGTCGTGGCCGAGGTGGCGCAGGACACCGCCGTGCTGAACGCCGATGACGCCCGCTGCCTTCGGATGGCCGACCACACGCAGGCGAAACACGTGTGTTACGTCACGCAGCAGCTCCAGCATCCCCTGGTCAAGGAGCACATCCGCGCCGGCGGGCGCGCGTGCGTGCTCGAAGAGGGCGTCAACGGGCACATGATCACGCTGCTCGACCGCGGCCTCCACCTGCCCGTGATGTGGACGCACGCGATTCCGTCCACGCTCGACGGGCGCGCCCGCCACAACGTGCAGAACGCGATGTTCGCCGCGGCGATCGCCTACGCCATGGGTGTTCAGGTGGAGGACATCCGCCAGGGGCTGCGCACGTTCGATACCACGTTCGAGCTGGCCCCGGGCCGCACCAACGTCTACGACCGCCATCCGTTCAAGGTCATCATGGACTACGGTCACAACGCTGCCGCGGTGAAGGCCATGTGCGACCTCGCGGACCGCATGGAGGTCCGCGGGCGCCGTATCTGCGTGCTCGCCGCGCCCGGCGACCGCCGCGACGAGGACATCGCCGAGATCGGGCGCACGGCGGCCGGCCACTTCGATGCCTACCTGTGCCGCCGCGACGATGGGCTGCGCGGACGCAAGAGCGACGAGGTGCCGCGCATGCTGCGTTCGGCGCTGCTCGAAGAGGGCGTGCCGGCCCAGCAGGTCGAGGCCATTCCCGACGAGCAGGAGGCCGTGGCCGCAGCACTCCGGATGGCACGCCCCGGCGACCTGCTGCTCATCTTCGCCGACGCGCTCACCCGCACGTGGAACCAGGTGCTGCACTTCCATCCCGCCGACGGTACCGACGGTCACGGACCCGGGGCGAGACCCTCGGCGATCGAGACGAGCGGCGCCGAGCTTCCTGTCGAGGAACGCCTGCTGATCCGCGATGAGCGCGGCGTGCGCTTCGCCCGCGAGACCGAGATGACGGACTGATGCCGGTCGTCCGCACGTTCGGCCGCTGACGATGCGGATTCTCGACTCGCGGCGGCTCACGGGCCCGAACCTGCTGCTCGACGGCCCCGGGGCGATCCTCGACGTCGCGCTCGACGGCGCGGATCCCTCCCGCGCGACCGGCGCGTGGCGCGCGGCGCTCGGCCCCCTGCTCGAGGCGCTCGGTTGGGGCGCGGCGACCGTGGTGTCGCGGGCTCACGCGGGCGGCCTGAGCCTGGCGTTCTCGGCGCCGCCGGACACGTTGTACGCCGCCACCGAAGTGAACGAAGCGGCATGGCAGGCGGCGACCTGGACGCTCGATCCGGCGGCGAACGCCGAGCCCGGCGAGATGCCGGCGCACATCGTGGCTCGATTGCGAGCGGCCGTGGAGGCCGAGCGCAAGCCGTGGATGGACGCGCTGGCCGCGCAGACACAGTCGCACGGCGTCACGATGCTCGTGGACGACAAGCGCGTGTCGGTCGGCCTCGGCAAGGGATCGCGCGCCTGGCCGGCCGAGGACACACCGGCGGTGATGGACCGGATTCCCTGGGGCGACGTCGCCGACGTGCCGACGGCGCTGGTCACGGGCACGAACGGCAAGACGACGACCGTGCGCCTGCTCGGCGCCATGGCGACGGCAGCCGGGTTCACCGCGGGCGTCACGTCCACGGACAGCGTGACCGTGGGCGGCGACGAGGTGGCGAGCGGCGACTACTCGGGGCCGAACGGCGCGCGCACGGTGCTGCGCGACCGCCGCGTCGAGATCGCGGTGCTCGAGGTCGCGCGCGGCGGGATCCTGCGCCGCGGGCTGGCCCTGCCCCGGGTGCAGGCCGCGCTGGTGACGAATGTCGCGAACGACCACCTGGGTGAGTTCGGCATCTTCGATGTGGAGGCGCTCGCCGACGTGAAACTGGTCGTGGCGAAAGCCGTCGGGCCGAAGGGGCGCGTGGTGCTCAATGCCGACGATCCGCGGTTGCTGGCGCGCGGCCGTGCGCTCGCCGCGCCGGTGACGTGGTTCACGCTCGATCCGGCCCATCCGGTGCTGGGCGACCATCGAGACCGGGGCGGCGACGCGTGCGTCCTCGACGGGGAACGGCTGATCGCCTTCCGTGGCGACTCGCGCCGGGACGTCGTGGGTGTGGCGGACGTTCCCATCGCATTCGGCGGCGCGGCTCGTCACAACATCGCGAACGCGCTCGCGGCGATCGGCGTCGCCATGGCGCTGGGCGTGCCGGACGATGCGATCCACGCCGGACTCGTGGCCTTCGCGAGCGATGCGGCGACCAACCCGGGACGCGCGAACGTGTGGCGCATCGGCGGGCTCACCGCGATCGTCGACTTCGCGCACAACCCGCACGGCCTCGCGGCGCTCCTCGAGCTGTCGTCCGCCATGCCAGCCGCGCGTCGCGGCCTCGTGATCGGCCAGGCGGGTGACCGCGACGACGACTCCATCCGCGAGTTCGCGCGCGCCGCCTGGACGATGCATCCGGACCACGTGTTCGTGAAGGAGATGGAAGTCTACCTGCGGGGCCGCGATCTCGGCGTGATCCCGCCGATCATCGAGGACGAGCTGCGGCGCGCGGGGGCCGCGGCCGAGGCGCTATCGCGCTGGCCCGACGAGCTGGCGGCCGTGCGACGCGCGCTCGTGTGGGCCCGCGCGGGCGACCTGCTCGTGCTCACGACGCATGCTCAGCGCGACGAGGTGATCGCGCTGCTGACGCATCTCGCGCAGTTGGGCTGGGTGCCCGGCGACCCGCTGCCGGAGCCGGCGGCATCGCCGTAACACTGGGCTCCATCGCGCTCTACTCCAGCGACGGCTCGAGCACGTGCTTCGCGCCCTCCCGCAGCACCTCGAGCTTCATCGGCGAATGGCGCAGGGCCTGCATCCGACCCTCGGCGGCCAGTCGATAGCGCCCGACCGTCACGTCTCCCGCGAGTTTCGCGGCCCCGCACGACCACCTCCCGATCGATCGTCCGGGCGCGGCCCACGACGCCGCCCGGCGTCGCCAGCGACACGGCACGGTCGAGTGACGCGGGAAGACTCCGCCCTGCGCGCTCCGTGGCGGAGGACCCGGAACGGGTTCGGTCCTAGCGGTCGAGCACCATCCGCTTCGTGTCGCTCACATCCCCCGCACACAGCCGGCAGAAGTAGAGACCCGCGCGCAGCGGGGTTCCGCCCGCGTCGCGCCCGTCCCACGTGACGGAATGGCTGCCCGCGTTCAATCGCGTGCCGTGCATCAGCCGGCTCACCTCGCGGCCGGCGATGTCGAAGATCGCGAGCGAGACGGTTTCGCCGCGCGCGAGATCGAACCCGATCGTCGTGTGAGCCGCGAACGGGTTGGGGCGGTTCTGGCGGAGCTGGATTCCGCTCGCGCGCGGCGAGCCGCCCACGGACGCGACGACGGCGTTCGAGTCGTAAATCATCGACACGAACTCCGGATGATCGATGAACGGGTTGCGGTTGTTCTGGATCGTCCAGATGGCGCCGTTCCGCATCCGCTCCTTCCAGCTCACCGGGTCGTTGACGGACCACGCGAGATACTGGTCCGCGGCCCAGGCCCTGAGGTTCGCGCCGTACGTCTCGGGGCCACCCGGCCAGCTCTGGTCCTCGGTGAAGTACCGGCTCGCCACGTAGAACTGCGTGCGCGCCAGGTCGCCCTTGTAGGCGTCGATCGGCTCGAACACGTCGAGGCTGCCGCCGTCGTAGTTCGGGCTGATGCACGTGCCCAGCTTGCTGCCGTTCAGGGACTGGTGCGTCGTGTCGCCGACCATACCGTAGGCGAAGTTCCCGCGATAGCCGTTCACCTTCGCGTCGGTCGGATACAGCATGTTCAGGTCCGACACCATCGGGGACACGCTGTTGAACCACGACTGCGGGAACGAATGCTCGCGGTTGTAGCCCATGCCTTCGGTGGCTCCCTGCCCCGTCCCGCCGACGCTGTACTCGTATGGCGGTGTCCCGCCGGGGACGTCGGAGTACACGTCCCAGATCTTTCCGTTCGGCTTGACGTCCGTGATGGCGAACGCGGTCAGGGCGTAGGCGTAGCTCTTCACGGTGTGGCCCTTGATGATGTCGTGCAGCGCGATGATCAACGCCGAGCCCTTGAGCCCCGCGGTGCCGTCGTAGTACCCGGCGGGGATGGTAACGTCGATGTACGTGAAGCCCTTGGTGACGCCGAATCCGACGTTGTTCGACAGGTCGGCGACGCCGTTGACCGTGAGGCTCAGGGCGCCCGCCGTGAGGCCGCGCAACGTCACGAGGACCTGCGACGTCTGCACTGGATCGCGCACCGCCGCCACGCCTGAGAGCGCCCCCACCGTGTAGTTCGTCGGCATCTCCGCGGTCACGGGATCGACCGGCTCGCTGAAAAACACGAGCAGGGTCGAGTCGCTCGTCTCCCCCACCGACAGCACCGTCGGCGAGCCGGTCCCTCCGGTGCCAAGGTTGTAGCTGAGCAGCGAGGTCGACTTCGTCGTGAACGAATCCGACGCGCTGATCCGGTAGTAGACGACGCCCCCCGACTGGGGCGGAATCGGAGCGCCGGTGCGGTACGTGTCCCCCGACACGAGGTTCATCCCGATCACGTTCGGCTGCGAACCCGAGCTGAGCCCCCACGCGAGCGCCACCGAGAGGATCTCCGTGGACGTATCGACGACACTGGCCTCCACGTCGATGTTCTCGTCGGGTGCCGGCACTGCCGGATCCGTCACGACGTTCGAGAACACAGGGCCTCCGGGCGGCGGCAGCGAGCCGTTGTGGGTGCCGGGGCTGGCGTCGGTGGCGAGCGTCACCGGCGTTCCGGTCCATTCGGAGGCCAGGTAACCGACACGGGGCGACGTGATGTTCGCGTTGCGGACGAGAGACTGGTCCTTGAAGATACCGTCCGTGGGCATCACGACCTCATCGATCACCGTGCCCGAAGCGTTCTTGAGTCGCGCACCGTCGTTGATGTTGCCGTTCCAGGTCGAGAAGCCGACCGTCTGCGAATTCGGCGTTGCCCACGCGGCGTTCGGAAAGTCCACCGTGAACCCCGTCACGGTCGACGGCCCGCCGCACACCTTGGCCTGACCGACCGCGAGCATTCCGGACAAGTTCCACGTGCAGACTTCCGCGTTGTTCCCCACCGCGACGACCTTCCAATCAGTCAGGGACACCGCGCTCGGACCGGAGTTGTAGATTTCGATATAGCGATCGGTGGTGTAGTTGGCCTGGGGGTCGCACAGCTCGGACAGGATGACGTCCGCGCCGGCGGACGTGGCAAACGCGATCAAGGCGAACACGATGGCAATGCGTGACATCGGGGAATGACGCACGTCGGGGGACACCTTTCTCGGATGGAATCGCATGCGCCACAAGAGGGATCGTGGCGAGCGAACAGCCCGGCACCCTGGGGAGCGGCTACCGGCATGCGACGGCTCAGCCCATGAGTGTATGCCGGCCGAGGGGGGCCTGGGAAGGGCCAGAATGCCCTCCACAGGGGCGGTGGTCCCGACCCGCGACTCTCTTGAACGCCTGGAGCAACCCGCGGCCGTCTTCTGGAATACGCGCGCGGGATACTCGTGACTGGATGTCGATCATGTCGCGTGGGCGAAGGTCCCGGACGTCCCGCCCTCGCGGGCGAGCAAGACTTACACGGCGTTGGTTCTCGGTGCGGTTCTTGCGAGAATACGGAGCATGCAAGACGTATGGATATTCGTGGTTGCAGTCATGCGTGGGTTCCGGCGCCATCGCGACACCCAGGCCGCCTCGGCCATCGCCTACCAGGTCCTATTCGCCATGGTGCCCCTGATCGGCACGATGCTCGCGGGCGTCGGGCTCGTACTCCGTGACCCCGCGGAGCAGCGCATGGCGGTCGAGTGGGTGCTCGAGGTGTTGCCGTTCCAGTCGAACGGGTTCGTCACGGAATCGATTCGCGGGCTCGCGAGCCAGAGCGCGGCACTCACCGTGCTCGGCGTGGCGGGCGTCCTGTGGTCCGCCAGCAATCTCTTCGGGGCGATTCGCGACGCGCTCAACACGACGTGGGAGGTGCGCAGGGCCCGCGGCTTCGTGCGCGACAAGCTGATGGACATCGGCACGATGTTCGGGCTCGGGCTCCTGCTCGCCGCGTCGGTGATCGGGACGGCGATGGTCCATTTGCTGCAGGCGGTCAGCGTGGCCGCGCCCGCCGCCATCGCGCTGCGAGCGCTGGTTCCGATCCTGCGTGTCGTCGCGCTCATCCTGCCGGCGCTGTTCTCGTTCTCGGCGTTCATGATCCTGTATCGCTTCGTACCGAACGTGAAGCATTGCGCTCGCGACGTGGTGTTCGGGGCGGCACTCGCGACGCTGATGTTCGAGGCGGTCAAGAATCTCTTCACGATCTACGTGAAGACCTTCACGGAACACCACACCGCCTACGGCGCGCTCGGCGACGTCATGCTTTTCATGCTGTGGATGTGGGTGTCCGCGAACATCCTGCTGATCGGCGCGGAAGTGGCCGCGGAGTACTGTCGCGAGGAGAGCGGTCCGCCGAAGGAGGCGAAGGCGGCCGATCCGGACGAGCCGACTCCCGTCACTGCGGCGCAGGACGCCGTGGCGCCCGCGGGCTAGCGGCGCCGGCGCTCGCGAGCCACGTTAGCTCCGGCGGTAGACATCCGTGTGCAGGTACTTGAGCCCGGAGTCGACCATCAGCGTCACCACCACGGCGTCCGGACCGAGTCGCTCGGCGACGCGGATCGCGGCGATCACGTTCGCGCCCGAGGACGTTCCCGCGAACATCCCCTCCTCCCGGGCGGTCCGTCGCGCCATCGCCTTCGCCTCGTCCGTCGTCACCGCGATGACTTCGTCGACGAGCGAGGGTTCCCACAACGGCGGGGTGTAGCCGATGCCGATGCCCTCGATCTTGTGCGGACCGGGCGGCCCCCCGAGCAGCACGGCGGACTCCGCGGGCTCCACGCCCACGATCCGAACGCGTGGATCGTGGCGCCTCAGCACCGTCGCCACGCCGCGCAGCGACGCCGCGGTGCCGACGGATTGAACGAAGGCGTCGACCCGTCCCCCGGCCTCGTTCCAGATTTCCTCGCCCAGCGCGTGGTATCCGGTGACGGCGTCGGAGTTCTGGAGCTGGTCGACCCAGAACGTGCGCGGCTCCCGGCTCAGCGCGCGCGCCGCCTCGATCATGTCGAGAATCAGCCGCTTCGTCGTGAGCCCGCCCTCGCTCGGGACCAGCGTCAACTCCGCGCCGTGGGCGGCCATCTGGTCGAGCTTGTCCCGGCTGAACGCATCCGAGCTGACGATTCGGATGCGATAACCGCGGGCCGCGCAGACGAGAGCGAGCGAGCATCCCGTGCTGCCGCCCGTGTACTCGACCACGGTGTCGCCCGGCCGCAATCGCCCGTCCGCCTCGGCGCGCGCGATCACGGCGGCCGCCATCCGGTCCTTCATGCTGCCGGAGGGGTTCTCCCACTCGAGCTTCGCGAGAATCGCAGCACCCCCGGCCGGCGCGATCCCGCGCAGCCGCACCAGGCTCGTGTTGCCGATGGCATCGAGGTATTCCATGCGGAGGACGCGCATGGTAGCAGATGCGACACCCGGCTTTCGGCGGACGCTCCCGCCGCCCCTCAGGCGCTCACGCCCGCGCGAGGGCCCCGCTCTCGAGTAGTGACTGGACCGTCTCGGCCGCGGCGCGCCCCGCCAGCAGGGCGTGATCCGAGTCGTAGTAGTCCCACTCACTGGTCCGCCCCGCCATGACGATGTCACGCTCGGCGAGCCACGCGCGGATCCGCTCGGTGCGCGCCGCCCGGTCCCCATCATGGACGAAGTAGGCGTACGGCACGTCCGACTGGATCGCCGTCCATACCGGATCGTCCGCACCCAGCAGCCCGACTCGCCTGCAGTCCTCGACGCACTGGCGCACGAGATCCTCGCCCTCGGAGGGCAGCGGTCGGTCGGACGTATAGGCGATCTCGCACGTCATGCCGAACCCGCCGTCGGGGTTGCACTCGGGGCTCGCGTTGCCCTGCGCGAAGATCCTGTGGAACACCGCGTCCTCCGGGTAATAGATCCAGTGCTTGTCGGTTACCCGCGGGCGTCCGATGCCGAGATGCACGCGTCGCATGGAAACGGCGCGGAGGCCGGCCGCGGCCTCGCGGATCTCCGCCGGCGCCTCGTCGCCGATGCAGCGGACCAGCTCGGGGAGCGGAATGGTGCTCACGAGGAAGTCGTAGCCCACCTCCGGGCCGTATTGCAGTCGCAGCGCATGCCGGCTCGGGGAGAGCGCTGCGACTTCGGCGCCGAGACGCAGCTCACCGCGGAGATGCGGCAGGAACCCATCCATCATCGCCTGAAATCCACCGCGCCGCGGATAGCCACAGCGCTCGCCCGAGCGTCGCGTGCCGGGTCCATCGTCCGTCGAGAAATCCTCCCAGCGCGACGGCGTCGCGCAGCGGCCGATCGTGTGCAGCCGGCGGACCGCCTCCTCGAACGGGTAGCGCGTGTACGTACCCCCCGCGTACATCCAGGCCTCGCACGTCTGCCAGTGCACGTTGTCCCCGAGCAGCAAGGCATGCATGTCGCGGACATAGGGATCGCTCGAGAACATGACGTGCCCGGCCATGTCGAACGTGAATCCGCCGGACTGCACCGAGCGGCACCAGCCGCCCACGCGGACCTGCCGCTCGACGAGCAACGCGCCCGCGCCGAGATGGTAGGCGGCGCTCAAGCCCGTCGGGCCGGCGCCGAGCACCACCGCGCGCGCCCTGCTCATGCCCACCCCCGCAGGGCCGACGCGGCGCCGCCCAGGGGCGAATCCACCGGCGTCAGGGCGTCCGCGAGGTAGTGGACGATGTCATTCATGCGACGTGTGATGTCGTTCGAGATGGCCAGCCTGCGCGCCCGGAGCACCGGGTCCGCCACCGAATCCACGCGCTCCGTGGTACCCGGAGTGGTCGAGAAGAGCCGCACGAAGGGGTGACGCGCGCACATCTCGCGATGGACGTCCGGATCGGCGGTGAACACGGCGTCGGCGACGGCGAGCAGTTCGCGCTCGCGCTCCAGGATCTCGGAGTCCGGCTCGCGATCATGAGCGAGCGTTTCGACGCAATCGTAGAAGATGGCGAGCGGGTGGAGATCGCGGGCGACGCGCACCGCCGACGGCGCGTAGATCCACGCCGCGTACTGCCGCCAGCCGTCGCGCTCGAGCTGGCCGCGCAGGAGTGAGGCAACCGTGGCCTGCTGCTCGACGCCGAACGACAGGCCGGCCATGGGCGTGGGCACGTACGGCCGCGCCACGCGGATGTTGTGGTCGACGGGTACGATCTCGAGCCACGGGCCCCCGTCGGTCAGCAGCGGTTCTTCGACGTACAGAACGGGACGGGATGCTCCGAGCCGGGTCATCACCTGTTGCGGACGCGCGGGGTGAGAGTTCCAGCGGAGGTGTGAAAACGTCAGCAGAGGTGCGCGCTCCATCGTGCCCATCCTTGCGTGGAGGTGGTGTGTGATCGGCGCAGTCGCAAACGCACCTTTCATGCCACGCGCGGCACCGGCGGAATTGCCGCATTCACGCGAGCGGGCCACGCCCGGAGGGATCCGAGCGTGGCCCGAGATTACAAAACGACGAAATTATTTCTGCGCAAGTGTACCGCGAGCGCGTCCCCGTTTCATCGCCCCGCGGCCTTCGTCACGGTGTCCGCGATCGCCGGCTCCGTGATGACCGGCTCCACGTGCGCCTGGGCTGCCTGCGCCGCGTTCCAGTCCTCTTCGAAGTGCCGCACCAACTCGGCCATCGCCGGGTTCGACGAGACGTCCGGCCCGAGGGCCACGAGCTCGCCCGTTGCGAACGTCATGCGTCCCTTCGCATCGAGATCCAGCACCATGCGCCCGGCGTACTGGCTCTGCTCGCTGCCGAACAGCGCCATCGTGTTCTTCACCATGCGCCCGGTCTGGCTGCTCGGGGTGTTGTGCCCGACGACCGTCGCGTCGATGCCGTCGATGGCGGTGACGAGATCTTCGGTGCCGGTCTTGCCGAGCTGGGACAGCAGCACGATCACCGTCGCGCCGCGCGACTTGAGTTCCTTGATCGCGGCCGTGGCGGCCTGGGTGACATCACCGACCTCGAGGGAATCCTTTGCCGGCCCGAGGTCGATGTCGTTGCCGATCAGCCCGAAGACGCCGACGCGCACACCATCCACGTTCTGAACCGTGGACGCCGGAAACACCGCCTTGTGCGTCTTCCGCTCGTTCAGGTTCGCACACACGATCGGAATGCCCGTGCGCTTCGCCTGTGACTGGAGGTACGCGAGCCCGAAGCGAAGGTCGCGTTCACCGACGCCGACCGCGCTCACCGAGAGGAGCTTGAACCCGTCCATCCAGAACGCCGACTGCGCCCGGTGCGCGTCGTCCTCGCCGAAGTAGCCGCCGTTGTCGACCAGCACGAGGCGGCGATGCGCGATGCGCATGCTGTCGGCGAATCCGGCGAGGCGCGCGAGCCCGCCCTTCGGAATGTGGCAACCGCAGGGCCCCGTCTTCCCCTTGATGTCGGTGGTCGAGAGTATGACGAGCGGTTCGCCTCCACCGGCGGCCGGCGTGATCGAGTTGGACGAGGTGGGTACGGGGGCCGCGAGGACCAGCGTCCACAGGAACGAAGCGGTGAGACTCACTGGAAGCGACGGCATCGGAACGAACCCTCTCCTTTGCGGGGACTCCTGGAATGGCACCGCGTGCGGCGGAACCCCGGAAACACCACCCTGAAATGCTAGCAGACGGATCGGATTGGATGTCATGGATGTGCACAGACGAGATGCGCACGGACGAGATGTGCACGGACGAGACGTGCGCAGTACGATGCGCCCCAATCCCCTCGCCACGCGCCCATCGAGGTGCCCTTGCCACGGCCTGACGCAGTGAGCCGCCGGATCCTCATCGCGGACGACCACCGTGATTCCGCGGAGAGTCTCGGGATCCTGTTGCGCCGGCTCGGCCACGACGTGCGGATCAGCTTCGACGGCCTCGAGGCCGTGGCTGCCGCGGAGGAGTTTCGTCCCGCGATCGTCCTGCTCGACATCGGGATGCCGCGGCTCGACGGCTACGATGCGGCCCGGCGGATCCGCGAGCAGCAGGCGACCCCGCGGCCCGTGCTGGTTGCCCTCACGGGATGGGGGTCGGCGGAAGACCGGCGCCGGGCCGAGGCCGCCGGATTCGATGCGCACCTCGTGAAGCCCGTGGAGCTCGCCTCGCTGACGCGGCTGATCCAGGACCTGCCGCCCGGCTGACGTCAACTCCGGGGGTGGGCTCCGTTGGCGCCCTGGCCCTGCGCGCCCGGGAGTGTCGGCATGATCGCCTGCAGCGCCTCGATCCGGGCCGGCTTGGTCAGGTGATGATCGAACCCGGCGCGGTGCGAGCGGCGGCGATCCTCCTCCTGGCCCCAGCCCGTGAGCGCGACGAGGATCACGTCCTCGAACGCGGCGGACTGACGTACGCGGCGCGCGACTTCGTAGCCGTCCATCCCCGGCATGCCGAGGTCGAGCAGCACAACGGCCGGATGGAGGCGTTCGATCGCATCGAGCGCGGCCGGCCCGTCGTGGACCACCGACACGTCGGCGCCCACCGATTCCAGCAACATGCCCATGCTGTCGGCCGCGTCGCGATTGTCGTCGACGACGAGGATGCGCACCGGTATCTCCATCGGGCTCGCCCCCTTCGCGCCAGGTGCGGAGCCCGCCTCGGCGGCCTCGGCCAGGGGCAGGACGCACGTGAATTCGCTCCCCTTCCCGGGACCATCGCTGGTCGCGGTGACGGTACCGCCATGGAGCTGGATCAGCCCGCGAACGAGCGTGAGGCCGATGCCGAGCCCGCTCTGGCTTCCGCGATGGTCGCCGTGGACCTGCGTGAACATGTCGAATACGCGCGGCAGCATGTCGGTGTGGATCCCAATGCCCGAGTCGCGCACGGTGAGCACCGCCGTGCCGCCATCCCGCCGGGCGGACAGCACGATCTCGCCGCCGGCCTCGCTGAACTTGGCGGCGTTGTTGAGCAGGTTGGCAACGATCTGCGTCAGGCGCACGGGGTCCGCGTCGAGCATGATCGGCTCACGAATGTCGATCGTGAGGACGAGCCCCGCCGCTTCGATCAGCGGCTGGCTCGTCTCGACTGCCCCGCAGACCACGTCCGCGAGATTCACGCGCTCCTTGCGGAGCGCGATCCTCCCCCGCGTGATGCGCGAGACCTCCATCAGGTCGTCGACGAGCCGCACCATGTGGTTGACCTGGCGCTCCATCACGCCCCGGACGTGATCGATCGTCGGATCGTCCTTGCCCGAGAGCTCGAGCAGCGCGAGTGAATTGCGGATCGGCGCGAGCGGATTGCGCAGCTCGTGCGCGAGCGTCGCGAGGAACTCGTCCTTGCGCCGGTCCGCGTCCCGCAACGCCTGCTCCGCGCGCTTCTGCGCGGTGATATCCCGGGCGACCTTGGAGGCGCCGATGATGCGGTTCGACGCATCGCGGATCGGCGACACCGTGAGCGAGATGTCGAGCCGGCGTCCGCTCTTGGTCATTCTCACCGTTTCGAAGTGGTCGAGCGGTTCGCCCCGCTTGATGCTCTCGATGATCGTCGTCTCTTCCGACAGGCGCTCAGGCGGGATCAGCATCGTGATCGACCGTCCGACCGCCTCTTCGGGTGTGTACCCGAAAATCCGTTGCGCCCCCGCGTTCCAGCTCAGGATCGTGCCGTCGAGCCCCTTGGCGATCATCGCGTCGTCCGACGACTCGACGATGGCCGCGAGCAGCGACTGCACGGCGTACCGGTCGCGCAGCTCGTACTGTCGCTCCCGGGCGCGCAGCGCGCCCCGCACCGCGCTCACCAGTGTCGCCACCCGCACCGGCCGCTCGAGCAGCGTGACGTTGCCCAGTTCTTCGAGCGCGGCGTTGACGACTTCGGAGTCCGCCCCGGGGGCCGTGAGCAGCAGCACCGGCAGATCCGACCACCCCGGCTGCAGGTCGACCACGGCGGCGAGGGCGCCGCGTACGAACGGAGTCAGGGCCTCCTCCGCCAGCAGGATGGCCCCGGCCTGGTCCGTCGCGTGCCCGCACAGCCCGGCCGCGTCCGCGCAGATCTCCGCCTCCATCCCCGCCCGCGCGAGCACGTCGCTGCCCATGACGGCGTCGCGGCCGATCGGCGCGAGAATGAGCACGCGGTAATCGGCGTCGCTCCCGGTGCGCGGTCCGCGCTTCATGCGGGGGCCGGTTCCCTGGGAATCACGGTTCCTTCGTACACGGGTACGCCGGTCAGGACGCCGCTCCTGGAGCCTGCCAGGGAGGCTGTCTGGGACCGAGTGCGGGCTTCTGTCACGCCAAACCCCCTCTGGTTGCGATCGGTAGGAATCGGGAAGTTGGACCGCAATGAAGACGGCTCATAGCAGGAGTCGATCCAACGTTCAAGATGCGCCAAGTATGCCTGAAGCCGAGCACCAACCTCATGAAAAACGACGGAATGGGCGCCTATTACAAGAAGCGTTGCACGCGTTACAGCATGCTCTTGAACTACCCTCAATAGTCCGTGGTCCAGTTAACGTCCACGCCCGCCCGGTCCTCCTGCGTATGCGTCGACACGCGAACCCCGCGCCGGATCCAGTATTCGAGCACGACGTCGAAACCCCGTTCGTTGGCGAGGTCGCGCTCGACCTTGACCAGCACGCTCGGGGCCACGTACTTGCCGAGTGTCACGACGCCGGATCCGTTGCCGGTTCCCGTGCTGTCGCCGAGGCTTCGCTCGTAGGTCAACAGGTCGAGACCCAATGACTCGGAGAGCCGGCCGGTGAGTTGTGCCGCGAGGTAAGCCTCGGCCTGGCTCGACGCCTGTTCCTCGACGCGGACGTTCTGCGCGGCGTCCAGCCGCCCCACGGGCCGGTCGAAGAGCAGGTACGAAATGATCTCCGACTGGTCGAGCGGGGGATCGGACTCGATGTCCACGCGCGGGTGGGCGGCGGTGCCCGTCACGTGCGCGACGATGTCGAGGTTGCGCGAGCGCCGGGCGAGCGTCACGTCGAGCGCGGGGTCGAGTCTCCGCTCGCCGTAGAACGTCACGGTGCCGCTTTCGACCGTCATCCTCCGGCCATAGAGCTGCATGCCTCCGCCGACCGCCTTCACCTCGCCCACGAGCGTCGGTATCCCGTCCCGCTGCGTGAGCCGGACGTCCCCGCCGAGATCCACGTCGAGCCCGCGACCGCGGATACGCGTGCCTCCCGAAGCGATGATCCGCACGTCGAGATCGATCACGCGCAGCAGATCCGACCCCGCCTCCAACGACTCCGCCGCGGCGTGCGTGGCGGTCGCGAGTGCACGCGCCTCTTCCGCCGCCGAGCCCGGGGTCGCGGGACCGTGCGGCGGTGCTTCGGTCGTCGTGGTGTTCACCTGGGGCGTCGGATGCTCGATGCGGTCCGGCACGTCGGCCTGGACCACGCCGGCGCCCTGCCACAGCAGCGCCTGGCCTCGCGTCGGATGCAGCAGGTTCTGCTGCTCGGGCAGCGTGAAGATCCCATGGTCGATCTCCAGGCGGCCGCGCACGGCGGGCCGGCTGCGCCGCCCCGACGCGGTGAGCTCGCCGTGCGCCACGACGTTCGAGTGCTGGGGCGAGATCGCATTGATCTCCTCGATCATCACGCGCGCCTCGAGTTCCGGGTCCCTCGGCGAGCCGTGCGCCTGCACGTGCACCTGCGCGGTACCGCGCAGACGTTCGAGGGCGGGAAGGAAAGGCTCCAGCATCTGGAGCGGCAGTGCCGCGGCGTCGAGGGCGAAGCTCATCGAGCGTCCCGTGACGGGCTCGATGCGCGCCGGTGCAAACGAGACGCGCAGGGGCAGCCACGCATGCCCCTCGATCACGTCCTGGCCATTGTGCGAGCCGAGAAAGCGAGCGCTGACGCCGGCACCGCCGGTGTCGGCGGCGACGGCGAACTCGGGGCCGCGCGCGACCCCGTGCCGGAACGCACGGCCGGGTGCCACGCCCGACTGGAGCCTCACCTGTACGCCGTAGTGATCACCCTTGAGCCCCGGCCAGCCGGGGAAACTCACGACACCCGTTAAGGTTCCTTCGGGATGCTCACCGGTTCCGCGAAGCCGGACTTCGCCGTCCATCGCCATCGCGCGGCCCATCCCCGACCGGTCCAGGTACCCGGGGGCATGCAGCGGATCCTCGAAGTTCGGCGGCAGCGGGAAGCCCGTCAGCCGGGCGTCGATCCGCAGCGGGCCATCGATGCCCTCGGTCTCCGGCGCAAGCACCGCGAGGCGTCCCGGCAGTTCGGCCGTGACCTCGAGCATCCTGCCCGTCTCCCCTTCGAGGCTCGCGGTTCCGATGATGCGTCGCGGCACGCCGAGCAGGCGCCCGCGCGCGACGACGTTCTTCCGCGACGCGATCTGGAGTCCATGCGCGACGAAGGTCATCTCGAGGCTGTCGCCGCGCGCCGGCGCGAGGTGGATCTCGAGCTGGGTCGGCGCGAGCCCGCTCGGAATGCGGAGCGACGACGGCAGCGCGGGCGGGCTCAGCGAGGCGTCCAGCGTCAGCCGCGAGGTCGTGCGCGTGGCGACTCCGTCCGCGCTCAGCGTGCCGAGCGATCCTTCGAGGCTCATCCGGTCGACCTCGAAGCCGCCGTCCATCAGCCGGACGGCGAAGGGGGCGCGCGCGCGCAGCTCCTTGTCATAAACGCGCACGCGAAGGCTGTCCGTCCACAGCGTCGTCGTGGCGCCCAGCCCCAGGCGTCCCTCCTGCGTCCATGCGAGCCCCGATCCGCCGGCGACGATTCGCATCCGGCCCGGCAGGGTTCCCGCGGGCCCCGCGGCCCCCCCCGGTCCCACGTCCGTCGCGTCGAGATAGACGACGCGCAGACTGTCGAGCGGGACGGATCCCACGATCGCGCCACGCGCGGCGACGGCGTCGATGCGCTCGAGCCGCCGCGCGCGCACGAGTCCCCGCCCCGAGAACTGCGGCAGGTACACGCCGGGCCGGTCGAGGCCGGCGATGAATGCGAAGTCGGCATCCGGATTCATCGACGTGCCCCGGAGCCGTCCCTGCACCGCGGCGCGCAGGCGCGTCGCCGAGAACGACGGCACGAACCGGCTGAGGAACACCGGGTCCGTGATCCGCGCCTCGAACTTCCCGTCGAGCGCCTCGCCCCGCAGCGTCGTCCGCAGCGTCGCGGTCATCCCGGGGACCACGGCGTCGAGCTGATCGAGCGCCGCGTAGCCGCTGTCTCCATGCGCCTCGAACCGCAGGCGCTCGGCCCAGCGCGTGGGATCGAGATTCGCCGACACTTTCCACCCCGGCGGCTTCCAATCGAAACGGCCGTCGCCGACGAGCGGTTCGAGATCCGTCACCGACGCCCCGGCCGGCAGGAATCCCACGAATGCGGCCGGGCCCGGCAGCGTAAAGCGCCCGTCGCCGATGACCCGCTGAGCCTCGGCGTCGACGACGCCGCGCAGGTCCGCCCGGTACGCCAGCGGGTCTCCCCACGCGCGGCGCAGGCCCTCGAATCGCGGCTGGCTCAGGCGCCCGCGCGTCATCAGGGCCGCCGGCGGGCGGGGCCACGCGAGGTGCATCGTGAACGGGCCGCTGGCGCGCACCAGCCGCCCGTCGGCGTATCCGTCACCGAAGTCCCCGACGAATCGCAGCGTCCGGATGGTCGCGAGGGAGCGCTCCGTTTCGATCATCACGCTCGGAGGGCCGAGATTCGCTCCCGCCCGGGGCACGTCGGCCGGATCCACGCGTAGATCGCCGGTCGGCTCGGCCGCCACGTCCTCGAGACGGATCGGCGTGGCGCGGAACTCGATGTGCGGACCGTCCACGCGCATTTCACCCGAAGTGCGCGCATTCGCGTTCAACGCGTGGGTGGCGAGCGCGAAGCGCACGCGCGGGCGCCGCCCGATCGTTCCCGCGCCGGCGATGGTCGTGTGCTCGAACGCGACATTCGAGATCCGGCACCGGCCGACGGCGCGGAACTCCGTGGCCAGCGCCTGCGCCGGACCCGCGAGCCGCGCATCGAGCGCGAACGACATCGTGTCGGGCAGTGCGCTGGCGTTCATGAGCAGGGACAACCATCGCTTGCCCTGGATCCGGGCTCGCACGCGGCCCTCGTGACGGCCATCTCGCGCCGTCCACTCGCCGTGCCCCGCGACATCGCGCAGGGCGCCATGAAACGTCGCCTGGACGCCGGGCATGCGCCAGCCGCGTCGCTCGAACCGGCCACCCGCGGTGATGCCGTCGCCGGTCCTCACGCCCGCGGCACCACGGCGCATCAGCGACAGCGTGAATTCCCCGCTGGGTGTCGTCGAGCCCGTGAGCGCGAACGGCCAGTCGTCGCCGAACTGTCCGTGCCCCGATGCGTCGACCCGGCCCTGGCCGGCGAGGTCGATGGTCATGCGGGCGTCGTCGATGCGCAGCGCCCGGGCCGGATGTTCGAGCGCGAGGCGGCCGATCGCGATGCCCGGCCGCTCGCCGTGGATCAGGCGCGCGTTGCCTTCGAACGAGAGACGATCGCGTGCGCCGCCCGGAACGACGTTCACGCGAGGCGCCTCGATCCGCACGTCGCGCAGGGCGAGCGACGGAATTCCCGGGACGGGCCCGTCGCGCAGCCACCGCCATCGGCGCGCCGGGCGCGTCGCCGCGGTGTCGATATGGAGGCGCCCGCGGATCCCCGCGAGGTCGACCCACGGCGCATCGATCGCCAGCTCGTTGACCGACAGGTCGTGGCGCAGCAGCCGGACGATTCCGATGTCGACGGTGGCGTGCCGTACGTCCGCCAGCGTGTCCGCACCGTCCATCCACAGCACGTTCTCGAGCTCGACGCGCCCCGCGCGCGGCCATCGCGCGCCACTCCACGTGATCGTCCCCGGCAGGAACGCATCGAGCGATCGCAGCCCCAGTGCCAGCACCGGCAAGCGCGCCGGCGCGAGCGGCGGCAGCGTCAGCCATACGATCGCGGAGACGAGTCCGAGCAGCACCGGCCCGATGACGGCGACCGCGAGGCCCAACCCCCAGCGCTTGCGTCCCCGCGGGAATCGTTCCCTGAAGCGGCGGCGCGCGGGCGGAACGATCGGTCCGGGGCTCGGGGACGCAAACACGCGATCAGAAGCCATTGCCCACCTGGAGCTGGATCACCTGGCGCGGCTGACCGGCCGTGGGCGTGAGCAGCATGCCGACGTCGAGCCGGGCGAGCCCGATGGGGGTGCGCATGATGATGCCGGGGCCGGCGGCGACGGCCAGCCGGTTCAGGACGTCGTCGCGGCGTTCCCATACCTGCCCGGCATCCACGAATACGGCGCCGCGAAGCGACCCCACCAGCGGATAGCGGAATTCCAGCGAGGACTCGAACAGGGCCATGCCGCCGATGGGCCGGAACGCCTGGTCGAGCGGGCCGAGCTTGCGCCGGCGGTAGCCGCGCATCGACGAGGCGCCGCCGCCGTAGAAACGCTTGTTGGGCAGCAGCGCGAGTGAATTGCCCACGGGAAACGCGATGCCGACGTGGGCGCGCGCCGCGATCAGCGTGCGGTCGCTCGTCGGCAGGAACTGGCTGCCCTCGGCTTCCGTCAGCGCATAACGGTGGGCCGCCTTGAAGTCGGGCATACCGTACTCGACGCTGGACCATGCGTAGCGGCCGCGACGCGGGTCGATCGTGTTGTCGAGCGCCGAATGCGTCCAGCGCAGCCCGGCGGTGATGAGGGAGCGCGGCGGCGAGTCGAACACGCTGTCGATCGGCAGATCGGATTCCACGTTGATCCTCGACACCGTGAGGGCCGGGCGCCACGCGTTGCGCGCCGATTGGAGATAGGTCGCCGCGACCTCGATCTCGGCGTTTCTCAGCACGTACAGCTCCTCCGATTCACGCGACACGTTCAGGCTGACGCTTCCACGCGTGCGTGAACGGAACAGCGCCGGTTGCCAGAACGTGACGCCGGCCTTCTGCAGGAATCGCGACCCGCTCGCCGACGCGAGGACGCCGCGGCCGCCGCCGAGTAGATTGCGGTGCTTCCAGTCGACCCTCGCCTGGGCCTGCTCGTCGCTGAAGTAGCCGACCCCAACCTGAAGTGTGCGCGGCGCGCGCTCGGCGACGCGCGCGACCACGTCGACCGTGCTGTCTCCGGTGTCCTCGGTCGTGACCTCGACCTGCCGGAACAGGTCGAGCGCGCGCAGGCCATCCTCGGCGCGGCGGAGTTTGGACGGGGCGTAGGTTTGCCCGGGCTGGATGCCGACGGTGCGTTGGACGGCGGCGAACAGATTCTCGGACGCACCGTCGATCGCGACGTCGGAGAACCGGTACACGGCTCCCGCCTCGACCTTGAACAGCACGACCACGTGCGTCGAGTCGACCGGCAGCAGTTCGGTCGTGACCCGCGCCTTGGCGCGGCCGCGCTCCTGGAGCAGCGACAGCAGCCGCGCGATGCGATGCTCCACCTTCGTGTCGCTGAACGGTTCGTTCCGCTTGAGCTTGAGCAGGCGCCGGGCGCGGTTCTCGAGCGACGGCGGGACGGCTTCCGTTCGATTCTCGGCGACGCGCAGAAGCGGCCCGGGGACCACGTCCAGGTCGAGTGCGAGTGCGCGCGACTTCGATTGCGTCTCGAAGCGCGGCGTCACCGTCGCGGAGGGATAACCGTTGCGCGCGAGGAAGAGCCGCGCGCGATCGAGATCGCTCGCGAGCAATTGGGGCGTGAACGGCGGCCGCCGCCGCAGGATGAGCCACTTCGGCTGCCCGGACAGCGCGAGGCCGTTGCGGAGCCGTCCTCCGACGCCCGGGACGCCATGCACGGAGACCCGCGTGACGCGCCATCCGGCATAGGCCTCGCCCAGTTGGACCTCGGGTCCCGGCCGCGAGCCGGGACGCGGCGCCAGCCGTACACTGTCCGCCGTGACCGCGCTGAACCCGGGCACGTGCAGCGTGTCGACGGGCACGGCCAGCGTTTCGGCCGTCGCCATCCCGATGAGTGCCAGCAATGCGAGCATGGAAGATCCCGTGAGGGTGGAGGCGCAAAGGGACACTGGTCAGGCTGCACGCTCCATGCCACCGAATGCATGACAGAGCGGGGACATACGCGCGAGCCGGCGCTGAAATGCCGGCGAATCACGGGGGACGGACCGCGGAAGGCGACTCGAGGGTCGGGAGCCCGTTGTAAGGCCGCGCATCGGGAGCGCGAATGTTGCACACCCCGGAGTCTTACGTCTCGTTCACGCCCACAGATGCAGCGCGTTCATCGATTCGAGCGCCAGCGTCCACAGCCAGCCGTAGAGCATCGCCAGCCCCACGCCCGTGACGCTCCCCACGACGACATCGGCCGGGAAGTGCATGCCGAGATAGACGCGGGAGAAGCCCACCACCGTCGCGTATGCATAGAGGAAGGGCGCGAACCCGGGCAGGTGCGCGCTCAATAACGTCGCTCCGATGAAGGCCGCGGCGGTGTGCCCCGATGGAAACGACGTGTCCTTTGGGCGCCGGCCGACCAGGCGCGCGCGGTCGTGCGCGAGAAACGGACGCTTGCGGCGGAACATCGACTTGATCGGAAAGTTGACCGTCAGCATGGCCACCCAGAGCGGCGGCAGCACGACGAGCGGGAGCGCCCCGAGGCGGTGACGGTCGGACAGTGCCGCGAGGAGCGCGGCGATGGCCCAGAACTCGCCCCAATCGAGCAGGCGCGAGCTGAGTGCCATGCCCCGATCGACGAAAGTCCCTCCGTTCAGTCCATTGATCGCGAGGTATCCGGCCGTGTCGGCGGCGCCGATGCGCTTGCGCGCGCGTTCCCACCATCGACGCCTGGCCGCCGCGACGGGCGGGACGAGTTCCGGCCCGCCCGTCGCCGCGACGGCAGCCGCGACGACCGCCGTGACCTTTGCGTCGCTCGCCTCCGCGACGGCCTTCGAATCGACTGCGGCGCTCGACTGCGCCTCGGCACGATCGAGGGGTGCCGCGACCCGCACGGCTTCCTTGATCACCCGCAACTGGACCGGCGTCGGTCCCAGGGACTCGCCGTCGCCCTGCACCAGCAGCGGGCGCTGCGACTCGATGCGGACTTCGTTGCGCGCGTGCAGGAATCGCGCGTGCGCGCTCTCCGCGTGACGGCCGGTGAGCATCATCCAGGCGAGCGCCACGACGTCCCGGCCACGCTGCACGTGATAGATGCACAGGTCCAGAACGCCGTCCGTCGGGTCGATGTCGGGGCCCCACACGAAGGGGCGGGCCCCGAGCGTCGAGGCGTTGGCGATCAGCACTTCGAACGCGGTGACGCGAATCAACTTCCCGTCCACGTGGAGACGGAAGCGCTGGGACCGGTGCCCGGACGCTCGGCGGGCGAGGGTCACGAGATAGGACCAGCGCTTGAATCGTTGCTGCGCCTCGCGGCTCGTGTGGTGGATCATCTGCGCATCGAGACCGATGCCGACCTGCGTCAGGAACAGGCGATCGCCGATGCCGATCCCGTCGAGCGGGAGCACGCGGGGCCGCGTCACCGCGACCGCCACTGCGTCACCGATCTTCGGGGGGATGTCCAGCTCACGGGCGAGGATATTGGCCGTGCCGCAGGGCACCATGCCGAGCACCATCGCGCCGGCCTTCCCGCGAAGCCGATGGATACTCCGCGCGACGAGGGCGACCGTGCCGTCCCCACCCACCGCGATCGCGAGATCGCAACCTTCCTTCGCCGCGTCGATCAGCGCCTCGTCGACCTGTTCCGGGAAGTCGTCTTCACCGGTGGTCGTGATGATTCGATAGGCGCCGGGCCCAAGGTATTCGTCCAGGGCGGCCCGCAGCCGCACGGGATCCGCGTTGGGCGCGACCGGGTTCTCGAACACCACCGCACGCACGCCTGGCATCACGATCTCCCGAGCAATGCGGAAGCCGCCCGACGGCATGCGGCGGCGGATCGAATGATCCGCGCGCCACATGTCCGAACGGCGGTTGTTTACTTCAGGCCATGGGGCTCCGAGGCGGCACGGAGATGAGGATGACTCCCGCCACCAGCGCCGCCGCCCCCGTTCCGGGGGGCAGCGGGATATGATGCGCCGTGCCGACGGGTGAATGCAGGGGGCCGGTCAGGAGCGCCCGATATTCCACGAAACCGTATGCGGCTCGAACGAATGCGATGACTCCCAGCAGGATGAGTAAGGCGCCGCACGCTTTCATCGTTCCTCCCTGGCCCGTGTCGTCAGCGCGCCGACGGCGTAACCGAGTCCGTGCGCGTATCACGCTCGCGCGCGAAGGCGTCACGACCCGAAGACACCGCGGTACGCACGTCTTCCTTGAGGTCGCCCACGTGCTCCTGCACGCGATTCATTCCACTCTTCAGATTCGTGCCCAGACGGTTGGCCGTCTGTCCCAGGCGGCGGCGCGTCTCGGTGCCCGTCGCCGGAGCCAGCAGCAGGGCGATGCCGGCGCCGATCGCGGCGCCGAGGATGAAGCTCATCATGCCCGTCGTGCCGGCGACCGCCGGCGTGCTCATGCCACGTCCATAATCCTGCGAATACTCACTCATGATCGTACCCTCCATTGAGATGTGCCCGGCTCGCGCGTCGGGACAGCGCGGTCAGCAGCGAACGCGTGCCGGTACGCAGCCCCGCGAGCAGAGCGACGGTGTTCCGAATCGGCCCTTCGACTTCGTTCATCATGGTGTGCGACAACCGCGCGGCACGATGGCCGACATCGCCGACCTCGCTGGCCGCACGCTGCAGCGGAATCTGCACCGAGGAGGCGATCTGCTCGATCTGTTTCGAGACCGCGCGAACCTCCGCGACCGATACACGCACCGCTTCCGCGGTCTTCGACAACTCGGTCGACGCGTCCTCGAAGCGGCGCAATGCGCGGACGGCCGACACCGCGATCATCGAGATCGCGACGGTGCATATCACCGCACAGATCATCAGCAGCATCGACATGCGTTCCTCCGTATGGGCACGAGACGCCCGAGGGGCGACGCCCCGCACCCGGACATCAGGCTTCGACGGTCGACATCCAACGATCGACGTCCTGCTCCGCCTCGTCACGCGCCTTGCCGTACCGCTCCTGGATGCGCCCGACGAGTTGTTCGTATTTGCCGCCGATCACGTCCAGATCATCGTCCGTGAGCTTGCCCCACTGTTCCCTCACCTTGCCCCGGAACACGTGCCAGCCGCCCTGGAACTTGTCGCGGTTCATGGAGTCCTCCCCTCGACTGTGTGTGTCGCAATAGACAACGCGGGCGACCGATCGTCGCCACGCGCCTTCGAGTAGATGTGACAGCAGAGGGCGTGCCACGGAACGCGCGCGTTGAATCGCAAGGAGTTCAGCGCGTCTCGGGCCGTCGCGCATCCTGTAAATGCACGTGCGCGGTGTAACCGGTACATCGCCCGGCTGCATGCTTACGTCATGGTCCTGAAAGGACGCATGAGGCGGTGACCGCCGCGGGCTCCGCGGATGTGTGTGAGGGGCGCCGCGGAGACGGCACCCCGGCGTCGATCAGCCTAGCGGATCGGCGATCGCGGGGGTCTCATGCACCGTGGCCTCGTAGCAGTTCAGCCGGTTGTACAGCGTCTTGAGGCTGATCCCCAGCACCTCCGCCGCCCGCCGCTTGTCCCCGTTCAGTTCACGCAGCGTGGCCAGGATGACCCGGCGCTCGAGTTCGTCCAGCGACGCCCCCACTCGGAACTGCAGCACCGCCCCCGTCGACGACGTCGCACTCGTCACCGGCGAATTGCCGGGCTCCGGCAACATATCAGGGCTGATCTCGAGGTCCGCCAGAATCGCCGCGCGCTCGATCGTGTTCTTGAGCTCGCGGACGTTGCCGGGCCACGGATAGTGGCGCAGGCGCTTGCGCGCATCCTCCGACAGTTGCTTGCGCGTCGTTTCGCGGGTGTTGTGCTGGGCGAGGAAGTGGTCGGCG
>JANLWK010000088.1:0-2671 GCA_031364505.1 Candidatus Eiseniibacteriota bacterium
CCCCGCGCGCCCCGGGAGCACTCACTGCATCAGCATCATCTTGCCCGAGCTCGAAATCCGCGACGCGCCCGTGACCGGGTTGGACGCCTTGAGCCGGTACAGGTAGAGCCCCGTCCGCAATCCCGGCTGCGAGAACGCGTACTGCGCCGTTCGCGCGGACTGTAACCCCAACGAACGTGACGCGACACGCCGGCCGGACAGGTCGAACACCTCGAGCGAGACCTCGCACGGGGCATCGAGGACGTATCGGATCATCGTCATCGATTGGAATGGATTCGGCGCGTTGCCGAGCACGGCGAAGCGCACCGGCGACTCCACGTCGTCCAGGGCCACGTCCACCGCGGTCGTCCCCATGTTGACGTAGGCCGGGCAGCAATCGTTCTCGTACTGCCGCGCCCACCAGGTCCGCGACGCGGTCGAGAATGTGAACGGCGTGTACGAGTCGCCGTCGAGCAGGTCGAAGCCGATGTACAGCACGCCGTCGCCGCGGCCCGGCGGATAACCCATCTTGGTCAGATCGATCCTGAGCTCGGCGGTGTACCCCTGGTCGACATCCTGGCCGGTCGTGTCCACGGTGGTGTTGGACTTGAGCGCCAGCCCGAACTTGGCGGCGAGCAGGGTGTCGCGCAGCGACAGCAGGTAGTCCTCGGCGACGCCGGTGCCGCCGGGCCCGATGTGGAACACGATGCGTCGGCCGCTCAGCGTGCGGTCGCGCCAGCGCGACGCGCGGTCGTTGATCGTCACGATGAAGCCGTCCCAGCGGTCGATCATGTTCCCCGCGTCCTGGACGACTTCATCGCGCACGTCGAACCCGAGGTACAGCGAATCGGACTTGAAGAACCATTTCACCGTGGCATCGCCGGGATTGAAAATCGACGCGGTGCCGGCGTTCACGCTCGGTTGATACTGTCCGGACCGGTACGGCAGTTGCGCCGGGTAGGACGCGCGCAGCGGGTCGTCGTTGTACTTGATGTGGAAGCTGTCCGCGGTGGCCCACACCGGCTCGGACAGCACACCGTCCGCCGTGATCGTCGTGGCTCCCGGTTTCAGGTAGACGTCGGGGCCGACCCACGGGACGACTCCCGTGTTGGTTTGGACGGACGGTTTCGAGTAGATCTGTACCTGCGAGTACCACATGTCCAGGCCCCAGGGACTCTCCCACCAGGCCCGGTTGGAACTGAATCGCGAGAGGTTGAGCGGCCAGAACCAGTCGGTGTCGTAGACGGTCATGTTCCACTCGATCACGTCCCCCTGGGGGCGCGTGATGTCGTAGCCCAGCGAGTCGAGGTTGACTCGCATCTCCATCACGTAGCCCGAGTCGGGGGCGCCGCTGTCGTCGTTGGAGGTGCCCTGGATGCGCGTTCCTCCGCCCCACGCCAGGATCTGGCCCGCGCTGCGCGGGTCGCAGTATGACGGACGATTCCCGAACCGGCCGTGGAAGTCCGGCGCCTTGTTCACCGAGCTGGGGTTGTGGTCGCAGGTGTCCGGGTACCACCACGAATAGAAGTACTCGTAGGGCCCCTTGGGCGAGCCTCCCTGGAGATGGTTCTTGATGCCCATCAGCAGCCCATCGAAGCGGTTGAAGTCACGGCCGCCTCCGACCGAACTGTCGCGCACCGTCACGCCGATGTACAGCTGGTTGCCCACCGCGAGGAACTTGAGGGTCGCGCGCGTCGAGTCCTTCGCGAGCTTGCCGCCTTCTTCCTGGTAGCCACTCCCGGGAATGCCGTTCTCGACCCCGTACCGGATGACCTTCTGCTCGGCGAACACCCACGCGGGCTCGTCGAGTATGCCGTCGAGCGTGATCACGGCGCCGGGTGCCTGGCGCGCCCAGATGACGTCGGGGCGCTGCGCCTGCGCCTGCCCCGCCATCGCGAGCGCGACGGCGACGCAGAAACCCGAGGTCAGCAGTAGTGCTGTTCTCATGGGACCAACCTCCTGCGGTGCGATGGATCAGCGACCACGATGAATCCGGGGGTGAAAGAACTCAGCGAACCGATCAGCTCGCGTGGGGTGGCTCGGGAGCCGGGCGCGATGGGCGCGCGGGCGCGCGCGCGGGCACAGTCATCCGCATTGCGGTCACTCTGGTCACGGACCCGTCTCCCATCGTCTGAGCTTTCATAATGCCATCCGAACGGGGTCGCCCGGTGGGGCGCGCGTCGCTGTCGGCGAGGGGAGACGCAACCGCAGCAACTCGCTCAGGGAGCGACCCTGATTAAGGTGTGTAAACGGTTACAGTTAAGGGCTCTGATGTCAAGGCAAATAACTGCAACACCGAGAAATGGCGCGATTTCTCGCGCTATGTAAGCAGGTGCCGACCCTGCGACACTGTGCGGGCGCGCCACCGCGCTCGAGCCGTTGCTCTCCCACTCCGGCCGCCTCGGTTGTCCAGCACCCCGAAAGGACCCACATGAGAATCGTCCGGTGTCTCGGAATCGTTCTTGGTCTGACTCTCGCAGTCGCCGCCGCGCGGGCGCAGGAAGTCACGGTGGTGAGGGATGTGCTCGGACCCGAGGGGCCCCTGTTCGTTGACGGCAATCTCTACTTCGTGGCCTGGACCACCGGCTCACTCTCCAGGTGGGACGGCAAGACCACCACCGTGCTGAATTCGCTACCGGGCTGTAGTCACAACGGTCTCGCGCTCACGAAGCAGAAGACCTTCCTCCTCGCG
>JANLWK010000094.1:0-2444 GCA_031364505.1 Candidatus Eiseniibacteriota bacterium
CGGCCAACGGCTGTTCGACCTGACCGGGGCCAAGTCAGACGTGCGGTCCTCGCGGTCGAACGAAGTGTTGCAGCGCTACGGCGTCCAGTTGTCGGTGAAGCAGACGTTCTTCGACGTGCTCGCGGCGCGCGAGTCCGAGGAGGCGGCCCTGGCGCAGGTGGAGCAGGCCGAGCAGCAGATGAAGTCGGCCACGCTCAAGCTCAAGACTTCGACCGCGACCAAGTCGGATTCGCTGCGCTCGGTGATCCAGCTCAACAACGCGCGGCTCGCGCTCGAGCAGGCGCGCGTCGATCTCGGCACCGCGAACGCATCGCTCGCCCGAGTCGTGGGCGTGAACGAAGCGGTCACGGCCGCCGAACCCGATTCCGCCGCCGGGGTTCCGGTGCCCGACGCGGACTACGTGAGCCTCGCTCACGACGGCCCCGCCGTGCGCCAGGCCGAATCCGATCTCACGGGCGCGAGAGCCGCGCGGTCCGCGGCGTGGACGAACTACCTGCCGAGCATCACCGCGTCGTTCAGCCGGAGCGGCAGCGGCAGTGGCGACCGCGTGATGTTCGGCGGCGACGATCTCGGCTACAGCGGGACGCTCCGGCTGTCGGCGTCGCTGCCCTTGTTCGACCAGTTCGGCCGCGAGTCGCAGGTCGTGCAGACCGACGTCGCGCTCGACATCGCCAACGCCGCGCTCAGCGACGCGCGGCTCGCCGCGCGCGAGAACGCCACGCGGTACGTCGGCGCGCTGCGCACGGCCGAGCGCCGCGTCGCCGTGCAGACGGCATCGGTCGAGTCGGCCACGGAGGACCTGCGCGTCCAGCAGCTCCGCTACTCGCACGGCGAGAGCACGCTGCTCGACGTCCTGACTTCGCAGACGCAGTTGAACGACGCGCGCGCGGCGCTGATTCGCGCGCGCTACGACCAGCGCGTCGCCCGGGCCCAACTCGAAGCGTTGATCGGGCGGGATCTCTAGTCATTCGGCGGGCGCCGCGAGCGTCCCACTCACTGTAGGAGGAGCACCGTGAACCGTCCCTGGGTCCGCATCGCCGCGATCGTGGCGGTGATCGGCTTGATCGTCGCCGGCGTGGTCTGGCGAATGAAGGCGAAGCGTCCGGCCGCCGCGACGGTGACGACCGAGACGGTCCAGCGCCGCGATATCACCGTGACCGTCGAAGCGACCGGCACCGTCGAACCCATCAACCTGGTCGAGGTGAAGTCCAAGGCCTCCGGCCAGATCACGCGCATGCCGGTCGAGATCGGCACGCACGTCAAGGCCGGCCAGCTGCTCGCCCAGGTGGATCCGCGCGACGTGAAGAACGCGTTCGACCAGGCACGCGCCTCCGTCGTCGCCGCCGAGGCGCGCGCGAAGGTCGCGCGCGACCAGCGCACGCGCGCCGACCAGTTGTTCGAGCAGCAGGTGATCACCGCGCCCGAGCACGAGTCCGCCACACTCGAGGAAGCGAACGCGCGCTCCACGCTGATCGGCTCCCGCACGAACCTGGACCTCGCGCGCCAGCGGCTCGAGGACGCGACGGTCAAGGCGCCGACCGCGGGAACGATCCTCGACAAGCCGGTGTCCGTGGGCCAGGTCATCTCGTCGGCGACGTCCTCGGCGAGCGGCGGCACGACGCTGCTCACGATGGCGGACCTCAGCCGGATCCGTGTGCGCGCCCAGGTCAGCGAAACCGACATCGGCAAGGTGCACGCGGGGCAGAACGTGTCGGTCGTGGTGGACGCGTACCCGCAGCGTCCGTTCAATGGAGTGGTCGAGAAGATCGAGCCGCAGGCCGTGGTGGTGCAGTCGGTCACCATGTTCCCGGTGCTGATCTCGATCTCGAACGACGAGAACCTGCTGCTGCCGGGCATGAACGGTGAAGTGACGATGATGGTCGACGAGCGCGCGAACGCGCTGTCGGTGTCGCTGGACGCGATCAAGACGCCGCGCGAGTTCATGGCGATCGGCACGAGCCTCGGCATCCCGACCGACTCGGTGCGCGCGCTGATGCGCGGCGGCGGGGGCGGCGGCATGCGAGCCGGCGGCGGTGGCGCGGGCGGTGCGATGGGCGCCGGGGGCGCTGGCGGCGGCCGATTCGCGGGTGGCCCCGACAGTCTGCGTGGACGTCGGGGCATGCGCGGCGGTGGCGCCTGGGCAGGCGGTGCGCCGGACTCTGCGCGCATGGCGCGCTGGCGGCAGCACATGGCCGCGGGCGGCGGCGGTGGTGCGGGTGGCGGTGGCGCGGGCGCGACGGCCGGTGGTGCGAATACCGGTGGCGCCGGCACGGGTGGCGGAGGAATGATGGGCGGCGCGGGGCGGGGCATGGGCGGCGGATCGCGCATGCAGGTCGCCGTGGTCAAGACGACCGACGGCCTCAAGGCGCGGCTCGTTCGCGTCGGCCTCACGAATTACGATTACGCCGAGGTGCTGAGCGGCCTCAACGAAGGCGACGAGGTCG
>JANLWK010000100.1:0-2257 GCA_031364505.1 Candidatus Eiseniibacteriota bacterium
GGAAAGTCCACGTTCTTCAACCGCGTGCTCGGCGAGCGGCGGGCGGTCGTGCACGACCGCCCGGGCATCACGCGTGACCGCAACGCGGTCCGCGCGGAATGGAGCGGGCGGACGTTCATGCTCGTCGACACGGGAGGCTTCCTGCCCACCGCCGCCGAGGGCCGCGACGCCCTCGTGCGCGCGCAGGCCGAGACGGCGATCGGCCTGGCGCGGGCGATCGTGTTCATGGTCGACGGCAAGACCGGGCCCACCGATCTCGACCGCGCGATCGCGCGCAACCTGCGCCGCTCGGGCCGCCGTTGCCTGCTCGTCGTGAACAAGGTCGACAAGCCCGGCGACCCGGTCGTCCACGAGTTTCACCGGCTGGGACTCGGCGAGCCGATCCCGATCTCGGCGGAGAACGGATACGGCATCGGCGACCTGCTCGACCGTGTCGGCGAGCTGCTGCCGGCCGAGGACGCACCCGACGCCGAGACGAGCGGCCGCATCGCCGTCGTGGGCCGGCCGAACGTCGGGAAGTCGTCGCTCGTGAACGCCCTGCTCGGCGAGCCGCGCATGGTGGTCGAGCCCGAGGCGGGCACCACCGTCGACGCGGTGGACACGCCGTGGCAGACGGCGTCCGGGGTGTTCAGCCTCGTCGACACGGCGGGCATCCGCCGCCAGGCGCACTTTCCCGACGAGTCGGAATTCTTTGCCTCGATGCGCGCCCTGAACGCGATGCAACGCGCCGATCTCGCCTGCCTGGTCGTCGATGCCACGCACGGGTTCATGAAGCAGGAGGCGCGCATCGCCTCCCAGGCGCTCGAGAGCGGATGCACGGTGCAGCTCCTCTACAACAAGTGGGACCTGATCGAGGACCGCGACGCGTCGTGGAAGAAAGTGCAGGAGGATCGCGGCCGGCGCTTCCCGACGCTCGCCGAATTGCCCGCCATGCCCGTGTCGGCCGCCCGGCGCCTGAATCTCGGCCGCCTCCCCGTGACGCTGCTGCAGCGGATGGGGGAGCACCAGAAGAAACTGGCGACGTCGGACATCAATCGCTGGCTCGCGGCCGTACAGCGCCGCCGGGCGGCGCCGAGCACGCGCCTCGGCAAGACCGCGCGCATCTACTACGCCACCCAGACGGGGACGGGCCCGCCCGAGTTGAGCCTGTTCTGCAACTCGCCTTCGCGGCTGTCGGAGAGCTATCGGCGCTACCTTCTGCTCGATCTCTGCGATACGTTCGGGTTCCATGGCACCCCGGTGCGGTTCAAGTTCCGCAAGAGCGAGTGACGCGGACGGCGCGGCCCCAAGGGGCCCCCAAAGGGTCGCACGGCCCCGAAGGGCTTCGATGAGGAGCGCGTGAGCCCAGCCGTCGCCGTGGCCGCGTGCGCGGGAATCGGCTACGTCTCCGGCGCGTTGCCATTCGGGCTGTGGCTCGGCCGTGTCGTGCGTGGCGTCGACGTGCGCACGGTCGGCTCGGGCAACCTCGGCGCGACGAACGTGTTCCGTTCGCTGGGCCGCGGGCTGGGCATCGCGACCCTGCTGCTCGACATCGCCAAGGGTGCCGTGCCCGTGTGGCTCGTGCGCGCGCTGCCGATCGCCCATGACGTGCCCGGCGGACCGGAGGCCGCGGCCCTGATCGCCGGACTCGCCGCCGTGGCTGGCCACGTGTGGACGTTCCTCGCCGGCTGGAAGGGCGGCAAGGGCGTGGCCACGACGGTCGGCGTCCTGCTCGCCGTGGCACCACGCGCGTTCCTCGTCTTCGTCGCCGTGTTCGTCGCAACCGTCGCGGCGACGCGGTACATCTCGCTCGGGTCGATCCTCGGGGCGCTCGCGTTCAGCATCACGCTGGCGTTCGTCGCGCCCGGCGGATGGCACGGGCTGACGTTCGCGTTCGGCGTCGCGATCGCTCTGCTCGTGATCGTGCGGCACCGCGAAAACATCCAGCGGCTCGCGCGCGGCACCGAACGGCGCTTCGAATGGAACCGGGGAGGCACGTCATGAGTGTCGTCGCGGTGCTCGGCGCGGGCTCGTGGGGCACGACGCTCGCGGTCCACCTCGCGAACGCGGGTCACGAAGCGCGACTGTGGGGTAGACCCGAGGACGATCTCGGCCGGATGGCCGAGTTGCGCGAGAACCGCAAGTTTTTGGCTGGCATCCTGCTTCCGGATCGCGTTAAGGTTCAGCCGGAACTGGAAGTCGCGCTGTCGGGCGCCGAGTTCACGCTGTTCGTCGTGCCGTCGCAGGCCGTCCGCGATGTCGCGACGCGTGTCGCCGC
>JANLWK010000124.1:0-14028 GCA_031364505.1 Candidatus Eiseniibacteriota bacterium
TCGAGCGCCCTGACCCCGCGCAGCGTCGCCGTCACCGCCATGACGCCACGCGTCGGCCCCTTCGCGAACTTCGTCGCGAGACGCGGCGTGTCGCCATCCGACTCGAAGCGGATGCTCGCGAAGCGCCGGTTACCACCCGGCAGGTCGATCACCTGCACGGCGCTCTGCTCGCCGTCGTACTCCCCGCGCACGCTGTGCGGCCCGCGCGCCAGGTTCAGCTTGAGTGGCGTCCGCCCGCGCAGCCGCCCGTCGACCCAGACCCGCGCGCCGACCGGAGCGCTCCCACCCTCGTCCTCGTACGCGGCGTCGATCTCGAGAATGCCGGTCGCCGGCAGATCGAACGTGTGCGCGGTCACCTCGGTCACGGCGCCGATCCGGACTTCGAACGTGCGTCCCCAGCGCTCCTGGGCGGACGCCGCGAATTCCACTTCGTGTGGCCCGGGCGTGACGTGATCGATGAAGATCGGAGCGATGCCGTGGTCCTCACCGTCCACCAGGACGTGAACGGCAGCCGACTCGTGCCTCGGCAGGCGCACCTGAATCGATCCCCAGAGGGTCACCTCGACCGGGACGTGCTGGTCGCGACGGCCCGTCACGTCGACGGTCCTGCCGCCGTAGCGCGGCAGGCTCAGCGTGACCTTGTGGGCGCCGGGCGGCAGCTCGACCTGCACCGGCGTCGTCATGTCGAGCACCTTGCCGTCGATCGCCACGCGCGCGCCCGACGGATCACTCGAGATCGAGCACGTGAACCGTCCGGCACCGAGGCCGAGGCCGGCCAGCGTCTGCTGGACGGGCGACAGGGTCGACGCCGCCGGCTTTCCGACGTTCCCCGCATTGCCGATCATCGCGCCGACGGCGAACAGGAGCACCAGCGCGACCGTCGCCGCGATGCCCATCTTCGTCCGCGTCCGATCGAGACCGCCATCATCCTCGGAGGACGGCGGGGCCGGCGAGGCCGGCGTCACGGGACGATGATGCGCCACGCCGCCCGGCGGGCGGCTCCGTCCGCGCCGCGGCGTACCGGCGCCGGCCGCCGCGTTCGGCGCCTGCGCCTCACTCGGCGGGGTCTTGGTGGCGGGCGGGGTAGCGGGCTGGGGAGCGGGCGTCGCAGCGGGCGCCGGAGCGACCGCGGCCCGGCTCTCCGCCCGCTGCTCGATGTCGCGCGAACGCTTCGCGTCGCGCCCGGGCGGCTTCGGCCAGGCCGGGCGCGGCGGGGGTGCAGGCACTCGCGGCGCAGGTGCGGATTCGACGCGCGCGACGGGCGCGGGCTCCACTCGCGGCGCGGGTGCGGGCTCGACGCGCGCCGCGGGTGCGGGCTCGACGCGCGCCGCCGGCGCGGATTCGACGCGCGGTGCCGCGGGCGACCGAGTCTCCTGAGGCGGCGTGGCAATGTGTTCCACGTGCGGCTCGCGAGGCGTCTCCACCACGCGGGCCGCCGGAGGCCGCTCCACGGTCGTCGATGCGGGGACCTGCTCCACGATCGGCGTCGCGGGCCGACGCTCGCTCGCGGGCCGGGCATGAGCACCTGCCCGATCCCAGACGGCTTCGACGTCGACGCGGCCTCGAGCCGTCTCGACCGGCCACGCCAGGACCAGGTGGTCCGCCCGGCCGATCCGGACGCGACAGGCGCGCGCGATCCCACCCTCGGATTGCATCGAACGCCAGAGCGGGGACAGCGGCATGTCGTCGCAGGTCAGGGTCGGAGCGTCTCCTCCGACATACGCGCACGCCGGCCCGTCCTCGGCGTCCACGAGCGCGATCGCGGCGAACGAGTCCCGGTCGGCGTCGTCGATCTCGGCGCGCCACTCGAGCAACGATCGGGCGATTCGAAGCAATGGGTCGGGCGCGGGCGAACCGGCCTCGGGCGTGCCGTCGATGCGCAGGGCGTCGCGAAGGATGAACCCCATTCGCGCCGAGAACCGCGCGAGCCCGCCGGGGAGCTCGTGGTGCAGCACGGCCAGGCGAAGACCGCCGTGGGCGACGTCGGCAGGCGTCGCCGAGCCGCGCGACGTGACCGTCCAGCGCGACTCCGGCGCCCCGTCGTCATTCGGCTCGGCCACCGGATCGGCGGCCGGCACGTGGCTCGGCGGCGCGCTCGCGCGCATGCGTTGGGAACGGCGCCTGCTCACCGGATGCGGTCCTCCATTCAGATGTGGCTGCCCGAGCGGTCCGCGGCAGGGCGCAACGAACCGCCGGTACGGACGCCGGCGTCAGGCCGGGACCGCGCTCCGATGGATTCCGCGAGTTCCTTCTAGGCCGCCCGTTCCTCGTCGTCGCCGTCCGCCGGCGAGCCGAAGTCGTCGTCGTCGAGGTCCGAGTCCGAATCCTGGGACAGCGACGACGGCGTGAAGGCCGTGTCGTTGGCCTTCGGGGACGGAACTGTCGACTGGCCGCGCACCGTGAGGCTGTTCTTGTCCGCGATCTTCGTGACGATCACCTGGTTCCACACGATGGAGAGCGGGATGTGCTCGAGCAGGTTCTTGATCGACACGACGCCCAGCAGGTCCTGCTCCGTGAACGGCCGGCCACTGTGCGAGTTCGACAACGCCTTCTCCACGATGCTCTGCGTCTCGGTCTGGGGCAGGTGCCGGATCAGCGTCCCGACGGAGATGCCTTCGACGACGTCCGCATGCGTCACCAGATGATCCTCGATCGCGCGATCGAGAATGAAGGCCACGTGCGTCCGGGCCTGGTTGTAGCTCGTGCCGTCCTTCTTCTCCGCCATCCAGAACTTTGGCTCGATGATGTAGTTCCACAACCGGGCGCTGTCCAGGTAGCGAACGCGGTCATCCGGATGGAACAGCGAAACGATCAGCTCCTCGTCCGTCTCGCCCTCGTCGAGCGCGATCTGCAAGTCCGCACCCGCGGACTCCGCGGACTTCTTGAGCGCGATCTTCGCGCGCACGCCCGTCGTCGGCACCAGGATGTTCGCCCGGATGTCGGCGCGATCCGCCAGACCGAGCATGATTTCCTTCGGCGAGAAGTGACGAATGAAGTCCTGCTGCGAACGGACGCCGGCCTGGAGTCCGTTCTCGATGACGTGAGCCAGGAAGCGCTGCATGCCGGGTTCCAGCTTGGACTCCAGCTCCCAGACCATGTCGTCGGCCTTGTTGTGCTTTCCATGCTTGTTCATCGTCGCAAGCCTCCTGGCTATCGTTGACCGCCCGGCGCCCGATCGGGCGTCAATAATTCGTGTGTACAGTTTCGGTCCGAGTGGATCGCGACTTGACCCATTTCGTATCCGGGGCGATCGAAACGCACGAATCGGGCCGACGGTTCGAGCACCCGCCTCGTACGCGCGGCATGCAAAGTGCAAGAGGCCGTCACCCAACCATTGGCCCCGCGAGGCCGATCCGACGTGCACGCTCCCGATCGACCGTGAGCCGCAAACGCCAGCGCCTAGTAGCGTTGCGTCCAGCGGCTCCGCAGAAAGACCGAGGCCTTGCCGAACTCATCCGAGCTTCCGAACCCGGTCGTCCCCGTTTCGGCGGACCCACGTGACGAGGGAAGTGCTGACGCGTGGTCCGTTTCCTCCCGGGCGATCGGCGAAGTCCTGACCACCGAGGTGCGTGGTGTACGGCTACGGGTCCTGCTGTTCTCGAGCGCGGCGGACGATTCGTCGGACCGGATCGAACGGCGGCTCGGCGAACTCTTCAGCACGGAGCGGCCCGCGAACCTCGAGACCTTCGGTCCGCGCTCGATTCCCGAGCCGCTGCGCCACGCGACACTCACGCTGCTCGACCTGGCCCACGAGCTCGAGGGATCGAGTGGAGGCCGTGCCGGCGCCATCGCCTTCTTCCGCTCGGAACGCGAGATCGGATGCACGTGCGTCGGCGGCGGTGATCCGGACGTGTGGTCCGACGGCAGGCCATTCTCCGCCCGATGGTTCACCATGCGCCGGGCCTCGGACCTCGCCGGCGGCTCGCCGCTCCGCGCGCGCGTGTTCTCATTGTTACTGACCGGCCACCTCGACCTGCGGCTGCTGTGGCCATTCGTCACGGGAATCCAGGATCCGGAGGGCCTGAACCTCGAAGCGCTCTGGAGATCGCCCGAGAGTCTCGTGATCGCCGTCCGGACGTTCGTCACGAAACCGGAGACGCCGACGATCGCTCCCGCGCTCAACGAGCCCGCGATTGCGACCGCCCAACCAGCGCCGGCCGCGATCGAGGCGCCCTCGAGCGAAGCATCCGTGGGCGTCGCACCGGTCGATGCATCCGTCGACGCGCCAATCGAGGCACCCGTCGAGGCACCCGTCGAGGCACCCGTCGAGGCACCCGTCGAGGCATCGGTCGCGGCAACGGTCGACGACCGGGGCGTGGAGGCGAGCGACGAGGCGACAGCTCCCGCGCCCGTGACGGTCGCGCCCGATGTGACGATCGACGAGCCCATCGCGGTTGCGGTCGCACCCGCTCCGACGGCCATGACCACCACAGCCATCGAGGTGATCGCCCGTCCTGCTCCCACCTCTCACATCGCTCCTACTTCTTCTCCAGTCCTTCCGCCGGCCACGACACCGCGGCGGAGCGAGGCGTGGCGGTACGCGGTTCGAGGCGCCGTGGTGCTCGCGGTTATCGCGGTCGGCTGGAGGATCGGCACCAGTGGCGCGCTGGATGGGGACAATGTGTCCGCGTGGGCATCGCGGTGGTTCGCCGGGCTCGGCTTTTCGAAGCCCACTTACACCGTGGTGCTGAAGAGCCATCCGCCGGGCGCCGACATCGCCGTCGATGGACGGGGCGCGGGCGAGCGCACGCCCGCCGGGCTCCGGGTGTCCCCCGGCACGCACGACGTCCTGCTGTCGCTGCCGGAGCTGGGGCACTGGTCGACCACGGTGGACGGCGACCGCGGCGACAGCGTCATGGTCAACGCGCGGCTCACCGGATCGCTGCAGGTCACGGCCGCGGATTCGCGGGTGTGGATGGCCGTGACGGTGGACGGCGAGTCGCGGGGGTTCGCCCCCGCGCGCATGACCGGAGTGCTCCCCGGCCTCCACGAACTGCAGTGCGCCGTGCCGGGCCAGGAGCCATGGACGACGACCGTGCTCGTTCCGGTCTGCGGCGACGTCGTGGTGAAGGCGCCCACGGCCGAGCCCCCTGCGAGCAGCGGGCCGAAGTCGGGTGCGTGGACGCGCGCGACGAGGTCGCGGGGTCGCTAGCTAGCTAGACTTGGAGTCGCTTCATCTCACCGCACGATCACGACCCGCGTCGTGAGCGCGCCAAGACTGCCACGGGCGCGGATGAAGTAGATGCCAGGCCGGACCGGTTCCCCGGAAGCCGTGTGACCGGTCCAGCTCATGCGGCTCGTCCCGGCGGGCAACGGCTTCCGATCCGCCAAGATGGAGATCCGGTGCCCCGCGACATCGACAACGTCGACTGTGACGGCTTCGGCCTGCGGAGTGCGATACTCCAGCGAGATCGGTCCGTGGGCGGGGGTCGGCCAGATGGTCAAGATCCGCTCCGTGAGCTGCGCGCCCGCGACAACATCCACGAGCGCGCGTGCGGCTCCGCTCGAATCCACTCGTTGAGCCATGATCCCGACTCGCTGCAAGGAATTCGCGGGGAGACAGTTGGGTCTCGCGCCGTTCGAGTCGAGCGCCCACTGGACGATGCTTCCCCCTCTGCCATCCGCGAAGATGGTCTTTGCCGTGGGTTGCACCCAGCCGGCATATGACGGGGAGCTCCACCCGGGGACCAGCGGCACCGACCAGGCGGGACTGCCATTCGGGAGGATTCGACGCGCTCGAACCTCGAATGACCGGTCGCCGGTGGCGGGATCGCACCTCCGGTCGCCATGCGCCAGCAGGAGTCCTCCCGCCCCATCGCGACCCCCCAGCACGGTAGCCGTGCTGTCGGGTCTCGGCGTGACGTCGAGCCCTGGTTCAGGCCATAGCTTGTTCCCCGAGGGGCCAACGTGCTGGGCGAGTGTGCGCGAATACCCGATTCTGCTTCGCCCCCACACGACGTATGCGCCCCCATTGTCATCCGGTACGACGGAGAGTGTACTCGGCATGGGGTCGTCAGCCGCGGCGAAGCCCGAGACCTTCACGCCGTTGTACTCCCACATGGGAAACAGTTGGCCGTTGTACATGCTGGCGCGGCGTAGGCGTTGGACGTAGACGTCGTTCGCGGGCCAGAAGCAGTACTGGTCGCGGGCGTCGAACCAACCCACCACGGCGCCGCCGGCGCCGTCGGGGGCGAGGGTCAGTCCGGTCCGGATCGGTTTCGCGTTGACTACAGTCGTCGGGTACCCGGGAGTCCCGTTGAATGGCTCGACCGTTCGCACCAGGAGGATTTCGCGAAGCGTGCCACAGACGGGATCGTTCGCCAGCTGCCCGTACAGGACGATCGCGGAACCTAGGCCGTCCGGAACGGCCAGGAGCGAGACACCGGTTGCGCTGTATTCGACGACCATCAAGTCGTGATCCCAGAACGGCACCCCGTTGGAATCAAAGTGCTGTCCGATGAGCAGGGGATACTGAAACCAGAACACGTAGGCGCCGCCTACACCATCCGGGACGACCGGTGTCGGGGAGCCACCGAGATCCTGCCCTTGGGTGACCACGATGCCAGACGGGCCCCAAAGGGGTTCGCCCGACGCGTCGGCGCGCTGAAGGCGAAGCGCGTACTCGGGATTGCCCGCCACATCCATGAGGTTCGTACGTACGCAGAACATTCCGCCTGTGAGGTCGGGCACGACCTGGAGATAATAGATCGAGGTGTCGGAAACACAGATGGTCTTGGGGCCGGACGAGATCCCCCCCACGTTGACGTGCTCGGCGACGAGATCGTAGATCGAGCTGCCGGTGGCGACCCAGCCCACGGAGAACATGCCTCCGCGCTCATCAGGAATCGCGATTTCTCTGTTGCCGAGCGGCATTCCGGCATTGGGCCATTCGGCGTGGGCCGAGCCGAACCAAGCCATGATCAGGATCACAGCGGAACCGAGGCGATGCGGCCACATGATGCCCTCTGAGCGGCTTACCGAAGACCACCTCCCGCAGATACGGAGAGTCATCGATTTCACTAATGTTAGCCCCTCGGCTCGTGCACCCGCAAATGCGAAGATCGGCCAGATTGGGGCGGGCTGGGAATGGCAAGCTCGACGTGGCGATGATCCAGAGCCTCGTCCGCAAGGATAGGGCGTTGGATGTTGTCGCGAACTCACCGGCCGGCTGCATCGATGCGTCAGCGTAAGTTGGTGCGCCGCGAAGGAATCGAACCTTCAACCTACTGATTAACCGGGTCTATTCGTGAAGTCGACGGCCACGAGTTCGCAGCCGCCTGACCGCGTTGTTGTCGCGCCGCGAGCGTGCACGAACCGATTGGCGGGCCGCAAGGGCAGATCCGAAGCGAGGGATGCACGCGGTGATGGCGTCCGAAGGCGTACTCGGACAACGCTCCGCCTCGCGCGATCACGACGTGGGTTGCGATGCAGGTGAATCGAGCGATCTCAGCCGGGGACGGCGCCACTCCTGAGCGCCAGCGCACGCCAGCCATCGCGGTACGGGAACGCGGCCGGCAGTCGCAGGACGAGCCGACGCACCGAGGCGATTACCTGCACGCCGATCTTGAGCAGTTCGAGTCGCAGTGTGGCGACCTGCGCCCGTGCCCAGGCGGTGCCACGGGCGGCGAGGCGCAGCTCCTGCAGCAGCACATAGGCGGCGGCGGCGAGCAACCGAGGTGGTTCGGCTCGAGGGGCGTGAGCCGAAACTCAACGCCCGCTTCATCGTCACCAACCTCAAGGGCAAGCCGCAGCGGATCTACGAGCGCATCTACTGCACGCGCGGCGAGGTCGAGAACCGGATCAAGGAGCTGTTCGACGTCGCGCTCGACCGCACCAGCTGCGAGCAGGTCCGCCAGGCCGTGCCGCACCTTGCCCTGCTGCCGCTCATCGACGAGCGCGGCGGCGAGCCGCGGGATCAGACCGAGCCGGCGATCCGCAGCTTTGAGCAGCACCGCGCCGCCGTCAGAACTGGCGTTCGGAACGTCGAAGCTGGCGGTCAGCGGCCGGTCGAACAACTCCGGAAACAGAACACACGGTGTCGTGATAGAGTCGCGCACGCGAAGGCCTCCTTCCATGGAGAAAGCTCCCTGAACAAGCGCTTTCTATCACGAGGAGGCCTTCGTGTTCTCTACGATTCGCGAATAATCCAGGCTAGAGCTGCCGTGATCCCGGGCGCCGCGAAGGTCAGGCGAACGCGCGCAGGTGCTCGTCGACGTTGATCGAGAGGTCTTCCGGCTTCAGCACGTTCGTCACCGTGTGTTCCGGTCCCATCGGGTCCCAGTACACCGACACGTTGGGGGCCGGCGCCGATCCGTCCGGGAACCGAAGCACCTTGCTGTTCGGTCTCCGCGGGTCCTCGGGGTTCGGGCTGATCGACAGGACGACGTGGCCCGTGTCGGTGGCCATGAGGGTGCCGGGCGGATACAGCCCCACCAGCTTGATCATGGCCCACCGCACGACCGGATCGAATTGCGCCTGGTCCTGCCCGACGAGGCGATGCAGCGCCTCGAACGGACTGAACGGACGCTTGCGATACGCGCGATGCGCCGTCATGGCGTCGTAACAGTCGGCCATCGCGATGATGCGCGACATGTAGCCCTGCTCCCAGCCGTCGGCCGTGCGCGGATAGCCGCTCCCGTTGACGCCCATGTGGTGCTCGAGACACGCGCGCATCGAGTTGAGCGTCAGCGCCGAGATGTTGGGCTTCCGCATCATCGTCTTCATGCCCTCGAGCGAGTGGCGGCGCATCAGCCTCCACTCCTCGTCGGTGAGCTTCGCGGGCTTCCGGAGCACCTCGGCCGGCACCATGATCTTGCCGAGATCGTGCACGAGGCCCACGACACCGAGATCGGACAGTCCCTGGCGGGGAATGCCCAGGATGTGCCCCATCCCGACCGACAGCGTGCTCACGTTGACGCAGTGGGCGTACGTGTACTCGTCGTGCGACTTGAGTGCGGTGAGGCCGAGAATCGAGTACTCGTTGTTCATGATGTTGTCGACGACTGGCTGGACCAGCCGCTTGGCCGAGCGCAGGTCCGCCTGGCCGGTCCGGAGCGCGTGATTCACGATCCGGCGCGTCCCACTCACCGCCCGGGTGAACACCTGCACGGCCTGTCCGCGCTCGCGTCCGAGACGGCCCCCACCGCCGCTACCGTCACCACCCGTCCCCTCACCGCCCGTTCCGCCTTCGCCTTCCTCGCCCTCGCCGCTGCGTCGAGGGCCGCCGGCCCAGGGGTCGCCGCCGGCGTTGCCGGTGCGGTAGGCCACCGGTTCCTCGAGCTGGCGCGCCAGGTCATGGGCATCGCCCTCCCACACCGGCAGCAGCTCGAGATGCTCCAGGCCAGCCTGCGCGACCGCGTCGGACAGCGACTCGGGCCGCGACGGGTCGTCCGCCTTCATGAAGAGATGGAAGAACGTCTCCAGCTCCTCGAGGGTGACCTGCTTGTGGAACCGGATGCCGCCGACCGAGCGGCGCGCGAATTCCTCGAGCAGTGAGTCATGGGACGCGAGCAGGGACGCATCCGTGCGAATCCGGGCGCCGTTGATGTAGAGGTAGTCCGCGACGGCGCCCAGGGCCAGATCGGACTCATGCTCCATCGCCGTCTGCAGGACCGCGTAGAAGTCCTTCAGCTGCCGCTTGAACGCCTGGTTCGAGACGTCGTAGATGCGCGCGATGCGCAGCATCGCCGAGAGCCGGATGATCATCGTCGGCGCGTGAACGCGCGTGTCGACGTTCAGGTCGCGGTCGTTCGTCACTTGCCGAACCTCCCGAGCGTCTCCGCGCACGCTTTGCGCAGCGCCTCGCGACGCGACTTCGCGCCGCGTTCGAGCACCTTCCGCGCGGCCGGCGTTCCGATCTGTGAAATGCAGCGGGCGACGGCCTGGCGGTGCGCATCCTGCCCGCCGCCGAGCCAGTTCTGATTGTGCAGCAACGCTTCCAGCCGGGGCAGCACGTCGTCCGTTCCCGAGCTCCCGAGCGCAGCGTAGATCGCGCGTTGCTCGTCCGCCCCCTGCTGCCCGAATTCGGGGTGCGCTACGTAGCCGTGCATCAGCTCCGCGACGTCCTTGTCCCGCGCCTGACCCATCCGCTGCACGATCGAGCAGAACGTGCGCGTATCGGCGCGGTCCATGAGTCCCATCAGGATCGGCACGGCGAGTCGCTGCGAGACGCCCCGCAGGGCGACGAACACTTCGTCGCGTACGGCCTGGTTCTCGTGCTCGGCGACGGCGCGAAGCAGGCCGGCGATCGAGTCTCCGCCGATGCGGCCGAGGATCTTGACCGTGGTGCGGACGACCGAGACGTGGGGATCGCCGAGCCACGGGGCCAGCCGCTCGGGGCAGTCCCGGCATTCGTCGGCGATCGCCTCGATCAGCCGGTTCTCGTGACGCGACCCCTCGATCGTGATGAGCACGGGTCCGAGGAGGTCGATCGCCCAGTCGCCGAGGCGGTGGGCGAACGCGATGAACTCCTCGATGCGGCCGGCTTCGACGTCGTCGAAACCGGTGACGATGGAGGTCAGCACCCTCGGACTGCACAGCTCCTGCCCCAGCGAGTCCACCGACCACTGGCCATCCCGGCATGCGTCGACCTGCGCGAGGGCCGTGCCGGCCTGCTGCCACTCGCCCTCCATGGCCGCGAGTACGATCACGGACGACAGGAACGGCGTGAGTGCGCCGCGATCGTCGTCCGTCTCGCTCGCCGCGAGATAGATGCGGCCCAGCTGGAGGGCGGCGGCGACCGTGGGCGCGTTGAGCTCCTCTTCGAAGCGGGCGCGGAAGACTTCGAGTCCGGGGCCGGTCCCGCCGTCGAGCTCTTCGAATGCCGAATGAGCCGCGACCGTCTCCGTGTCGACACGCCAGTCGTCCGAACGGCCCGCGACGGGCTGCTCCGGGGTGCTGGCGGTCGCTTCGCCCTCGCTCGCCTCGCCAGCGCTCGCCTCGCCCGCGCCGTCACCGGGCTCGGCGCCGGCGTCGCCGCCTTCACCGCCCTCGACACCCTCCCCGGGCTCGGTGCCCTGCGGCCAGGGCAGACCCTTGGCGACGCGCGAGGCGTTACCGGGGACGGACGTGGATGCAGCGGCGTGGGTTCCGTCGCCTTCCGTGCCCGAACCCGCCGGCCCAGAACCGAACGAACCCGACCCTTCTCCACTGGATCCGAACGAACCGGAGCCCGAACCGCCGAACCCCTGGCCGATTGCGTCGGCGCCTCCCGCTTCGGTCTCGCCCGGCACGTATTCCACCTGGACGTGGCCGAACTGGGCTTCCCACAGAAGCGTGACCAGGTCGTCGTCGGTCTGGCGTTGCCCCGTGACGGAGAGGATCGCGTCGATGACGCGGTCGATTTCCGCGGGCTCGACGCCCGATGTGAACGTGATGCTTCGGATCCCGTCGCGATAGAACGGCAGCGCGAGGTTGTCCTCGCGGGAGCGCGCGGGATACAGCGAGGCTCCCTCGCTCAGGATGTCGTCGGAGGTGAACCGGAGGACGAGCGTGCCATGGGTTTCGACGGTTCGGCGCAGCTCGTTCGCCAGCTCGGCGCGCACGTGCTGCACGGCCGGGCTGTTCAGCGAGTCGTACAGCCGGCACGTCTTGATCGTGCGTGCCAACTGCTGCACCCAGTGCCTGGCGGCCCGGATCGCGGCCTGAGCCCCGGGCGCCACATCCTCGGCTCCTGAGACTCGTTCCACCCCTGCGTTTGCGCCCATGTCGCGATCCCTCGTGGACAGTTGCAGTTCCCCCGGGATATCGGCCCGCCGGCGCATTCCCTTGAGCGCCGGGGCCCGGGCCGGGTCACCCGGATGAACCGCGACAAACTCGCCCTGAAATCGGCCTGAAGAAGCGAGGGGCAAATGGCCGAAACCTATGGCAATCGGTTGCGTAGGAGACGCTCGGCGAACTTCGCGAGTCGACCAGGATGGATTCCCGCGTGAGGATGCGCATTTCATGTCTGCCGCCCGTCGTCGACAGCCGTCGGTGAGCCAGGGTTCCGCGAGTCACCAGGGAACGCCGGGCGCGGCGCTCGCCGTGGTCGGCGGGCGCTGGAAGATCGACCCGCGCGCGTCCGGAACCGCGGTCGTCGCGAAGGCGGTGCTGGACGACCTGCACGCGATCGTCGTCATCGGCGGCGGCGGCCACTCATCGGGCGCGCTCACCAACCGCGTTCGCGAGTTGCTCGCGAATGCGCGAGAGGCACCCGAATCGGCGGTGCGCCGGCCGATCCCGCCCGCGATGCAGCGCGCGATCCAGTCGCTCCTCGAATGGGCCGAGGACGTCGAGCAGGGCAGCCCGGGGGTGTCCTTCTCGGCGATCGTGTTCCTCGACTCCGAGACGTCGCCGGTCGCCGCCCACGTCGGCGGCAGCGAACCGGTCATCGAAACCGAGGCGGGCCTCCTGTCGCCGCAGAGCATGCTCCTGCGCGGAAGCGGCGGCGCCCAGGCGCGCGCCCTGCGGCTGCTGCCGGGACGACTCCCCTCGGTCTCGCTGATCTGGTCGTCCGAATCACCGGAATCCAAGTCGGGCGCGGGTGCGACGGTCGAGGCTCAATGGAATCTCGAGCCCGCCGAGACGGACCCGGAGACGCCGGAGGCGGACACCGCGGCGGCGGAATTCGCGGCGGCCGAGATCGCGACAGAGATCGCGGCCGAGCCCGAGACACCGCCCAACGTGACACCGGCGGCCGAGGTCGCGCGCGAGTTCGATGTCGCGCAGGACGTCGATGTCGCGCCGGCGGCCGAGGCAGTGGCCGCCATGGATGCCGCACCGGCCGTGGATCCCGAGCCCGTCGCCGACATCGCGTCGTCGTCAGAACCCGCGCTCGGCATCACGCGTTCGGCGGAGCCCGCCCACGCCGCGGATACCGCGGAGGCCGAGGGGCCGGCCAACACCGGCTCGCGGCCCGCGCTCGGCATCACCCGCTCGTTGGACGCCGCCCCGCCCGCGGGCGCGGCGGTGCCCGCCGCGTCGGACTCCGAGTCCGCGCTCGGAATCACGCGCGCGTTCGAATTCACGCCCCCTGCGGATGTCACGCCCCCGGCCGACTCCTCACCCGCGCTCGACATCCAGCGCACCGCGGACGTAACGCCCGCGGCGGACGCGAACGCGCACGGAGTGCTCGACGCGATTCTCCAAGACGCCGACGAGCTTCCGGGCCGGCAGTTCTCGGTCAGTTATCAGCAGGCGAGCCAGGCCGAATTGGGGCGGTCCTCGCTGCTGCAGGACATCGAGGACGCCAAGCGTTCCATGTCCGACGGACATGCGGCCGCATCGTCCGTCGCGCCCGACGAGGTCACAGACGACGACGGCGCACGGGCGGGCGACGAGGACGAAACGGAGCACATTCCGTGGCTCGACGCGGCGTCGCCCGCTTCGGACGATCCCGATCACTCGTCGCGACGCCCGACGGAGGCGCATGATCAGGACGCGATCGCGCGGGCTCGCGAGGCTCACGAGGCGTATGGGCCGAAGTCCGAGGCCGCCGCTCCGTTGCCCGAGCAGGCCCCGGCGGACTCGCCGCCAGTGGGCTCCACGCCGCAGCGGCGGCCGGCACGCCCGCTGGTCTGGATGAAGGCCAAGGAATCCACGGTGGTCGAGACGGAACCGGCGCCAAAGCCCAAGCGCCCGCGGCCTCGCATCGCGCGGCCGAAGATCGGCCCGACGCCGGTGCTCGCTCCCGCGCAGCCCGCGCAAGCCGGCACGCCTCAGGCGGCATCGCAGCCGGATCCGAAGCGCAACGCGCTGCTCGTCGGGGCGCTCGTGATCGTGGCGCTCGTCGTGGCGTTCAAGCTCGCTTCGCGGAGCCACGAGGCGAAGCCCGATGACGGCACGCAGGAGATGGCGCACGTGATCGTGCCCCCCGCTCCCGGCGAGCCGGCAACGACCGTCACGGGTGACGTGGCGATTCGCGCGACGATTCGGAAGGACGACAACGTGACCCCGCTCAAGGGCGCCCGGATCTGGATCGATGGCCAGGCACGCGCGGCGGTTCCGGCCATCCTGACGCTCACGCGCGGACCGCACAGCATTCGGGTG
>JANLWK010000177.1:0-12720 GCA_031364505.1 Candidatus Eiseniibacteriota bacterium
CGTGCCCGTCGGTCCCGCCGGAGCTCCGCTAGGAGCTCTCAAATGAGCGGCCGCGCGCTGCGCTGGCTGTGGAGCCTCGCGCGCTTCCCGCGTCCGCGCGAGACGCGCCCGGCGTCCGGCTGCCGGCTCACGATCATCCGCCACCATCGCGTCTACGCCGACGACGAACGGCCGCTCTACCGCCTCGGCGTCAGCGAGAGCGTGTTCGTGGCCCAGCTCGACTGGCTCGTGTCGCTCGAGCGCACGCCGATCAGCGTCGCGGAGGGATTGAGCCGGCTCGAACGGCGCGAGCCCGGCGACTGGGTCGCGATGACGTTCGACGACGGGTACGCCGACAACGTCTGGCGCGCGCTGCCCCCGCTCGCCGCCGCCGGGGCCACGGCCACGTTCTACCTGACGGCCGGCCTCATGGAGGATCGCCGCGCGCCGTGGTGGGACGACCTCGCGCACGCGCTCGAGCAGACGCGCGAGACGCGGCTGCGCACCGACCTCACCGGGGAGCCGCTCGACCTGCCCCTCACGCATCGCGCCGACCGGCTGCGCGCCCTGCACCGGCTCGCCTCGGGGCTGCGCGTGCCGCCGGCCGAGCGCGATCACCGGCTGGCGGCGCTGCGCATGCGCCTCGGCGTCTCGCGACCCGCGGCGTGCGAGCTCGCGACCTGGGACGCCGCCGCGGCACTCGTACGCTCGGGTATGGAGGTCGGCGCGCACACGCTCACGCACCCGCACCTGACGACGCTCACGCCGGACGCGCAGGCGCGCGAGATCGGCGGCTCGGTCGAGCTGATCGAGCGCCGGCTCGGCGTCAGGCCCACGGGACTCGCGTACCCGGGCGGCGACCACGACGCCCGCAGCGTCGAGGTGACGCGCGGGTGCGGGCTCGTGTACGCCGTCACGACGCGGAGCGGCATCAATACGCCGCCCGCCTCACGCTACGAGTTGCTGCGCCGCGGGCTGTCGGATGGTGCGTGCCTCGGGCCTTCGGGCCGCTTCTCGAGCCGCCTCGCGCTCGCCGAGCTGGAAGGCGCCTTCGACCGCATGCGGGGCACGCGCGAGGCCGCGTCGTGATCGCCCGGCCGCGCGGGGGCGAGCGCATCCGGCTGCTGTACGTCGTCGGCAACTTCGTCGCCGGCGGCGCCGAGCGTCACCTGCTCGAGATGTGGCGCCGGCTCGATCGCGAGCGCTTCGACGTTCGCATCGCTTGCTTCCGCCGCGAGGGCCAGTTCCTCGCCGACGTCGACCGGCTCGGGCTCCCCGTCGTCGACCTCCGCGTCGGGCGGCGTATCTACGACCCGTCGGGACTCGCCGCGTTCGCCCGGCTCGCCGGGCTCGTGCGCGCGTTCCGCCCGCACGTGATCCACGGGTACCTGTTCGGCCCCAACCTCTTCGCGGTCCTGGCGGGCCGGCTCGCGGGCGTGCCGGTGGTCGCCGTGGCCAAGCGCAATGTCGACGCGTTCGAGTCCCCGCGCCAGGTGGCGTTGCAGAAGCTCGCGCACCGCTGGGCGACGCACGTCACCGCCGTCAGCGACGCCGTCGCCGAGACGGTCGTCCGGCTGGGCGTGCCGCGCGATCGCATCACCGTGATCCCGAACGGCATCGACGCCGCGCGCTTCGACGGCCGCACCGCCGACCGCGCGGTGCTCGGCGTGAACGGCACGAGTCCCGTGATCGGCAGCATCGGCGCGCTGGCGGCGCGCAAGGACTACGCGACGCTGCTCAGGGCGCTCGGCGCGCTGCGCCGCCGCGGCGTCGAGTTCGTGGCGGTGCTGGTCGGCGACGGCCCCGAACGCGCAGCCCTCGAGGCGCAGGCGAGCGAGCCGGCCCTCGCCGGCCGCGTGCGATTCCTCGGCGAGAGGGCGGACGTGGACCGCCTGCTGCCTGCGATGGACGTGTTCGTGCTGTCGTCGCGCGAAGAGGGCATTCCGAACGCGCTGCTCGAGGCCATGGCGGCCGCGCGGCCGTCGGTCGTCACCGATGTCGGCGGGAACCGCGAGGTGCTGCGCGACGGCGAAACGGGATGGATCGTTCCGCCGGGAGCACCCGACGCGCTCGCCACCACGCTCGCCGAGGTGCTCACGCATCCCGACGAGGCACGCCGCCGCGGCGACTCCGCCCGCCGCGACACGCTCGCGCATCGCAGCATCGACGCCATGGTCCGGCGTCACGAATCCTTCTACCGGGCCGCACTCGGCCTCGGAGACACCCCGTGAAATCCATTGTGTACGTCACGACGACGTTCCCAACACTGGCCTGGTTCCTCGAGAACGAGGTGTACCGGCTGCGGCAGCACGGCTTCCGCATCCAGGTCATCACGCTGCGCCAGGTCAGCGATCAGTACCAGCCCGAGCACGCCGAGCTGCGCGCGATCACGCGCGCGATGGGCAGCCCGTTCGCGCTCGCGTCGTGGGCTTCGCTGTTCCAGTGGCTCGTGCGCAAGCCGCACGTGCTGATCCCCGAGATGGCGCGCATCCTGTGGGCGAGCCGCACGAGCGCCTACGCGCTCGCCGGGCACCTCGGCTACCTGCCCGCGGCCGCGCGCATCGCCACGGTGGTCGAGCGCGAAGGGATCGAGCACGTGCATGGCGCGTGGGCCCACTTCCCGGCCACTGCGGCGTACCTCGCCGCGCGGCTCACGGGCCGGCCGTTCAGCATGGCCGGGCACGCGGGCGGCGACATCCACCGGACGCAGGCGTTCCTCGGGCAGAAGGTGCGCGCGGCGCGGTTCGTGACCGCGTGCGTGCGCGAGAACGCCGAGACCCTGCGCGCGCTCGGCGGCCCCGGCGCCCGGGTCGAATGGATCTACCACGGCGTCGATCTCGCGCGCTTCGACGGCCGCGGCCGCGCGCGCGGCGCCGATCCCGTGCTCATCACGGTGGGCCGGCTCGCCGAGACCAAGGGCTTCGACGTCGCCATCCGGGCGCTCCGGCTGCTCAAGGACCGCGGCCTCACGCCGCGCCTGATCATGGCGGGCGACGGCCCGCTGCGCGCGCGGCTCACCGCGCTGGCGGCCGAGCTCGGCGTGTCGGACCAGATCGAGATGCTCGGCGCCGTGAACCACGACCGCATCCTGCCGCTCTACCGCTCGGCATGGACGCTGGTCATGCCAAGCGTCGAGCTGAAGAACGGCCGGCGCGACGGCATCCCGAACGTGGTCGTCGAGGCGATGGCGATGGGCATGCCGTGCGTGGGCAGCCGCGCCGCCGGGCTCGAGGAGATCATCATCGACGGCGTGAACGGGATGCTCAGCGAGGCCGGCAATCCCGCGAGCCTCGCCGACGCGATCGAAGTCGTGCTGCGCGAGCCGTCGCGGCTCGACGTCATGGGCGCCACGGCGCGCGGCCGCGTCGTGAACGAGTTCGACACCGACAAGAACATCCAGCGGCTGGTGGCGCTGTTCGGCGCCGGCGTCGCGGACGAGGAGCGGGCGCGCGCGGCGGGAGGGATGCGGTGACCGGACTGCGCGTGCTGCACGTCATCGAATCGATGACCCGGGGCGGCGCGGAGTCGCTGATCCTCGAGCACGTGCGGCACGCCTCGCCGGGCACGCGCACCACGGTCTGCGCGCTCAATCGCGGCGGGCCGGCGCTCGATCAGGCCGCGGCTCTCGGTGCCGATGCGGTGCTGCTCGGCAAGGGCGCCCAACGCCTCGCGGGCATCCGGCGGGTCGCTCAGCTGATTCGCGAGCGCGGCATCGACGTGGTGAACGGCCACAATCCCACCGGAGCGCTGTACGCCACCCTGGGCGCCACGCTCGGAGGGGCCACGGCGCTCGTGCGCACCGAGCACAGCATTCATTATCCCGGCCGGCATTCGGCGCTCTACGCGCGCGCCATCGAGCCGCTCCTCACCCTGCGGGCGGGTGCCGTGATCTGCGTGTGCGAGGCCGTGCGCGCGAGCCACGCCCGGCGCCTCGCGTGGGCGGCCGACCGGTTCGTCACGATCGACAACGGCATCTCCGAGGGCCCGCCGCCGCCGTCACGCGCCGAGGCGCGACGGATGCTCGATCTCGGTCCGGAGGAGGCCGTGCTGCTCACCGTCGGGAGCCTGACGCCGCAGAAGGCGCAGCGCGACCTGCTCGATGCCTTCGCGCGCGTGGCGGCAGACATGCCCCGCGCGCGGCTGCTCATCGCCGGTGGCGGCGCGCTCGAGGACGATCTCAAGACGCACACGGCGGCTCTCGGGCTCGAGGCGCGTGTGCGCTTCCTCGGGCCCCGCGAGGACGTGGCGGAGTTGCTCGCCGCGTGCGACGTGTTCGTGCTGTCGTCGGTACGCGAGGGGCTCTCGGTGACGCTGCTCGAGGCGATGCGCGCGGGGCGTGCCGCCGTGGCGACGCGCGTCGGCGGCAGCGCCGACGTCGTCGACGACGGCCGCACGGGGCGGATCGTGCCGCCGTCCGAACCCACGGCGCTCGCCCGGGCGCTCACGGAACTGCTCGGCGATGCGGATGGCCTCGAGGCGATGGGCCTCGCCGGGCGCCGGCGCTTCGAATCGCGGTTCCGGGCCGAGCGCATGGTCGCGGACACCGAGGCGTTGTACCGGCGGCTGCTGTGGGGTGGCCAGCGTCCGGATGCCACACCCATCGGTGCCATCGCCGCGCCGGGAACGGCGCCGGCGGGTGCGGCCGTGGCGCGCGCGGCCGTGGCCACCGCGCGCGACACCGCGCCTCCCTCGACCCCTCCGTCGAAAGGAGCGGCCCTTGCCCGCCGTGCCTGAGCGCGAGCCGAATCCCACGCGGGGACGCGAGTCGAATCCCACGAGCGGACGCGAGTCGAATCCCACGCGCGGACGCGAGTCGAATCCCACGAGCGAACGCGAGCCGAGTCGCATGAGCGATTCGGCGTCGCCTCCGGTGCGCGCGCTGTTCGCGAGGCAACGCGCGTTCGCAACGCTTGCAGCCGCCTGGTCGGGCCCGCGCCCCGATGTCGTGGTGGCCTCGCGGGGCGGCGCTCCCGGCACCGCGGCGTGGCTCGTTTCGGTCGTCCGCCGAGCCCCGCTCGTGCTGGATCTCCGCGAGCGGACGAGCGACCGCGCGGCCCGCGAGCCGCACGTGCCGCGGCTCGCACGAGCGGCGCTGCGCGTGTGGGTCGCCGATCCGGCGCTGACGCCGGTGCTCGTGCACGCCGGCGTGGACGCCGGCCGCGTGCGACCCGTCGCGGCGGGCGAGGGCGCCGACTGCGAGTCCGCCGCCCTCGCCGAGGCACGCCGGCTCGCGCGCGGGCGCGATGTCGCGCACCGGCCGGCGGGGCTCTACGGCCTGGCGCGGCGGCTCGCGGATCTCCTCGTCGGGCTCGCACTCCTCGTGCTGCTGCTGCCGCTGCTGGCATTGGTCGCGGTGCTGATCCGGCTGGACTCGCCGGGACCGGCGTTGTTCCGGCAGCGTCGCATCGGCCGCGGCTCGTCCGAGTTCACGATCCTCAAGTTCCGCACGATGAAGACCGGGACGCCCGATCTCGCGTCGCACCTCGTGGGCCCGGGCTCGAGCCGGGTGACGCGGCTGGGCAGGATGCTGCGCCGCACGAGCATCGACGAGCTGCCGCAGCTCTGGCACCTCGTCACCGGCGAGATGAGTCTCGTGGGCCCGAGGCCGGCGCTTCACAACCAGTTCGACTTGATCGCGATGCGCCAGCAGGCGGACGTCGACGCGCTCAGGCCGGGCCTGACCGGCTGGGCGCAGGTCCACGGCCGCGACGACATACCGCTGGCGCAAAAGGTGGGCTACGACGTCTATTACGCCGAGCACCTGAGCCCGTGGCTCGATCTCACGATCCTCGCGCGGACGCCGGTGATCCTGCTGTCCGACCGCGGCGTGTACTGATCCCCAGTGGATCCGATCGAGCAGCTCGCGCTGGCGGGAGAGGCCCTGGGTCGCGCGGCGACCGAAGGCCTCCGCCGCGGGTTCGCGATGCCGTGGCTCTGGCACTTCGCGCTGCACGCGGCGGCGGTGGTGCTGCTGTGGAACTTCGCGCACCCGGCATTCTCCGAATTCGTAGCACCGGTGATGGCCGCACTCGCCGGGCCCGCGGCGCTCCACTATCCCGACGCCCCGCTCGCCCTCCCCGCGGCACTCGCCCACGCGGAGCGATCGGTCGCATGGTTGCTCACGCCGCTCGTCGCGGCCTGGTCGGCGGCCCTCGTGGGCCGGCGCATGCGGCCGCATCCGCCCGGCCACTCGGGCGGGGTCGGCGACGTGCTCGCGCGCGTTCCCGTCATGATTCCCGTCGGTGCTCTCGTCGTGCTCGCGCGGAATGCCTCGATCGGCATCGCCGCGGACGCGCTCGCCGGCGTCCACCAGCGCCCGATGATGAGCGTCGCCGTCTGGTGCGGTGCCACCGCGGGTGAATTCGCGCTGCTGACGGCGGCCGCCCTGCTGCTGCCGCTGCTCGTCATCGACGACGTTCCGATCACCCAGGTCGTCTCGCAGTGGGCCTACGCGTGGCATAGCGCGGGGGCCGCGGCCGTTGGCATCGCCGCGGCGATGGTCGCCCTCGGCGTCGCGTGGCGATTCGCCTACACGCGGCTCGGTCACGCCGCGGTCGCCACTCCGGATCTCCTCCCGCCGCTCGCGATCGCGGGCGCCCTGGCCGCCGCGATGGGTGGTGCCCTGTTCTGCATCGCGGCGACGATCGCCTATGGCTCGCTCGTGCGGGATCAGGAGTGAGCGTTCGCTTGCGAGCGGGAGTGAGCGATCGCTTACGAGCGGGAGTGAGCGTTCGGGCGGCACGGCTCATGATGGCCTTGATGTCCGCCGTGATGGCCGCCGGCATCGTCGTGGCGGGGCTTGCGGGTTGCCGCGGGAATGCCGACCTGTGGGATCGCTACCGTTCGGAACGGATGCTGTGGAAGGCGCAGCGGCTCGCCGCGGGCGCCACGGCCGACCGGGCCCGCGAATCCCGCGCGGCGATGGCACTCGAGGCCATTCCCACGGCGTTCCCGCCATCGGTATGGACGGCCGCCGACGCCTGGGCGCGACCGATGGGGCGCGAGATCGCCCGGAACGCCGCCAGCGCCGCGCTGCTGCGCGCCCGTCTCGACGAGGACGCCGAACGCGCCGCGGTCGCCGTCACGGGCTACGCGCGCGTCGCGTCGGAATGGGGGCGCGTCGATTCGGTGCGGGTGCTCGCGAACGCCGGTCGCGCGCGCTGCCTCGAGCGGCTCGACCGCGACGCCGAGGCGCTGGACGCGTGGTACGCGCTCGCCTCGCGTGACGTCGCGACCGCGCCGGGGGGCGAGGCGCGCGGCCGCCTGCTCGAGGCGCCGCGCCGCGCCGCCGAATGGCTCGCGGCGACGGGGCGCCCAGAAGCGGCGGACTCGTTGCGGCGTGCCGCGGCCCTGGGCTTCGCGGCGGCGACGGTGGCGCTCGGCGGCGATTCGACCGTGATGGACGTGCGGATCGCGGGGGCGGACCTGCTCGATCAGGCCGGGGACCATGCCCTCGCGCGCAACGAGCTGCGCAAGGCCCTGGCGAGTGTGCGGAGCGCGCATCGGCGCGCTGCGATCTGGCTCGCCCTCGTGCGCAGTGCCGCCGCCGAGGACGCGCCCGACTCCGCCGGGGCCTGCGTGGACGCGATGGAGACCGAGATTTCCGGACCTCCGGCGCGCTTCGCGGAGCAGGCGCTGGCGCGCTGCTGGGCCCGGAGGAATGTTGCGGATTCGGCATTGGCGGTGTACAAGCGGCTCGTCGAGCGTTCGCCCGATGGAGCCGATCCTGCTGCGGAGGCGCGTCTGGAGAGGGCATCGTTGCTGGAGCGGCAGGACCGTTGGGAGGTCGCCCGTGCCGACCTGCGGACCCTGGCGACCCTGTTCCCGTCGCATCCGTGCGGTCTCGCGGCCCGCGTGCGGATCGTCCGCCACAGCGTCGAGAAGGGCGAGACCGAGCTCGCCGCCGTCGAGGCGCGGCACACCCTGCTCGAGCTGGACGACCAGCTGTCGCGGCAGGGCGATCCCGAGTCGCGGATCCGCGTCCGCATGGCGCGGGCCGAGGTGATGACGATGGCAGGCCGGGGTGCCGAGGCGCTCGATGACCTGGACGCGATCTGGCGGCTGGAGGGGCGGCGCGCGATGGCGGTGCCCGCCGGCTGGCTCGCGGCGAGGCTCGCGGATTCCGCGCTGTCGCGGCCGGATCAGGCGCATCTCTGGTACACGCGCCTGGCGGAGCAGTCGAAGGACTTAGGTGTTCGGCGCATGGCTCGCGAGGGGCTGGCGCGCGAGACGAAGCACTAGAGGAGCATGATCGTGAACCTGACGTCGCTGCCGTTCGAGAACAGCCTGGTCCTGGCGAGCGCGCTCGTCGCGGCCGTCATCGGGCTGCTCGTGGCGCTGCGCCGGGGCCACTGGCTCACGACGTTGCTGTTCTCGGCAGCGTTCCTCGCCGTGGCATCGTTCCAGGCGGGCACGCTCGGCATCCTCCACACGGACTCGTCCGAGACGTCGCGGCTGTGGGCGATCTACCTCGGCCGCACGTCAGTGCTGGCCTCGTGGCTGTGGCTCGCGCTCACGGTGACGCTGGCGCGCCGCGACCCGTGGGAGCAGATCAAGAACGCCGCGGCCTACCTGGCCCTGGCGCTGACCGGCAGCATCGTCCTGAGCTTCGTTGCCGGGAGCCCGCAGGTGCTGCGCGGCGTCACCGGCCACGGCAGCGCCTCGCAGATCGTCCTCGGGCCGCTCGGCAAGGTATATCTGATGTACCTGATCATCGCGATGCTCGCGATGCTCATGAACCTCGAGTACATGCTGCGCAACACTCAGGCGAGCGCGTTGCGCCGGCTGCGCCCGATGTACGTGGCGCTCGCGATGGCGATCCTGACCGAGCTGATGGTGGTGTCCGGCGGGCTCGTGAGCGGCAGCATCCGCGTGTCGTGGCTCGTGGCGAGCGCCGCGCCGCTGTTCGTCTCGGGTGTGGCGACCGCGCTGTCGCTGGCACGGCGCCGGCTGTCGGACCTGACCGTGCCGGTCGCGCGCCCGGTGATCTACTACTCGTCGGTGTCGCTCACGCTCGCCGCGGCGTTCCTGCTCGGCATGGGCGTGCTGTCCAAGGTGCTGCCGACGCTGAACCCCACGAGCCGCTGGATCGTCACCCTGGTGTTTTACACGCTCGCGGGCGGCGGCGGCCTCGTGCTCGTGCTGAGCGCCCGGGCCAACCGTTCGATCCGCCGGTTCATCGACCGGAACTTCTACGCCAACCGCTACGACTACCGCCGCGAGTGGGAGCGCGTCAGCACGTCGATCACGCCGACGGGGCGCGTCGAGGACGTCGGGCGCCAGATCGACGGCCTGATCCGCACCGTGTTCGAGGCCGAGCGCGTGGCGATCTACCTGCGTCGCGATCCCGACGGGATGTTCGTGCGGCTGCACGGCCCCGACGCCATGCCGCCGTCGCTCGATCTCGCGAACCCGCTCGCGCTTCACCTCGAGCGCACCCGCGAGCCGCTCGTGTTCCGCGAGGCGGCGCTCGACCTGGACCTGATCCCCGCCGCCGCCGAGAACGTCGAGGCGATCCGCGCGCTGAACGCCGCCGCGTGCGCGCCGCTCATGGTCGGCGACCTGCTGGTGGGCCTGCTGTGGCTGTCCGACAAGCGCACGCACGAGCACTATTCCAGCGAGGACGCGGCATTCCTCGGCGCGATGGCGCGCCAGCTCGCGGGCGCGCTGTGGTTCGCGCGCGTCGCCGAGCAGCTGGCCGAGAACCGCCAGCTCGACTCGCTGAACCGCCTGTCGACGTTCGTCCTCCACGACATCAAGAACCACGTCTCGGGCCTGTCGCTCGTGGTCGAGAACGCGCGCCGCCACATGGCCAACCCGGAGTTCCAGCGCGACGCCCTCGCCGTGGTCGAGCGCACCGTACGCAACCTGCGCGAGCTGATGAACCAGGTCTCGGGCATGGCCAGGACGCCCGACGTCGTGGCGGAGCCCTGCGACGTGACCGAGCTGCTGGGCGACGCCGCGCAGGCGGCCGGGCTCGTGACCGGTGAGCGCGACGGCGTGGTGTTCGCGATCGACAGCGGTGCGCTCGAGCCGGTGAGCGGCGACCGCCGGCTGCTGCTGCGCGTGCTCGTGAACCTGCTCACCAACGCGCGCGAGTCCCTGTCGGGTCCCGGGCGCATCGACCTGGGTGCGGCGATCCGCACGCCGGCGTCGGGCGTCGGGCGCGAGCTCGAGCTCGCGGTGCGCGACACGGGGCGCGGCATGTCCGACGACTTCGTTCGCAGCCACCTGTTCCGGCCCTTCGCCACGACCAAGCCGTCCGGCCTCGGCCTCGGGCTCGCGCAGTGCCGCAGCATCGTCGAGGCCCACGGAGGCACGATCGACGTGGTCACGCGCGCCGGCCAGGGCACCACGTTCGCCGTGAGGATTCCGCTCGGCGGGCCGGGGGCCCGGCTGCATGACACCGCACCCGCGGCCGAGGCGGCGAACACCGAGCGCGCGGGCATCCGCGGCGGAGGCGCATGATGGATCGCGAAAAGCTGCTGATCGTCGACGACGAAGAATCCATCCGCAACCAGCTGCGCTGGGGGCTCGAGGACGAGTTCGAGGTGCTGATCGCGGGCACGGCCGACGAGGCGCGGCGGCTGATGCGCAGCGAGGGGCCGGGGCTCGTGACGCTCGACGTGGCGTTGAACACGCCGGGGCGCCCCGCCGACGAGGGCCTGCTGCTGCTCGACGAGATCGTCGACCGCTACCCGATGGCCAAGGTCGTGATGGTGACGGCCGACTCGAGCCGCGAAAACGCGCTGACCGCGGTGCGGCGGGGTGCTGCGGACTGGTACTCGAAGCCGATCCAGCTGGAGGAGCTGCGGCTGATCCTGCGCCGCGCCCTGCACATCCGCCGCATCGAGCAGGCCTCGAAGCCCGACACGGTGAGCGGCAAGAAGCGCTATCACCGGCTGGTCGGCGAATCCGACGCGATCCAGAAGGTGTTCGCGCTCGTTCAGCGCGTGGCGCCCACCGACGCCACCGTGCTCGTGGTCGGCGAGAACGGCACCGGCAAGGAGCTGGTCGCCCACGCCATTCACGAGGCGAGCCGGAGGCGCACCGGCCCGTTCGTGCCGATCAACTGCGGCGCGATTCCCGAGACGCTGCTCGAGAGCGAGCTGTTCGGGCACGAGCGCGGCGCCTTCACCGACGCCCACCGCGCCCGCGAGGGCAAGCTCGAGGTGGCCGGCGGCGGCACGGTGTTCCTGGACGAGATCGGCGACCTGCCCTCGCACCTTCAAGTAAAGCTACTGCGCTTCCTCCAGGATCATCGCATCGAGCGCATCGGCGGGCGCGAGTCGCACCATGTCGACGTGCGCGTCGTGGCGGCGACGAATCGCGACCTCCAGACCGCGCTGGCCACCGGCCGATTCCGCGAGGACCTGTACTACCGGCTGAGCGTCGTCACGATCATCGCTCCGCCGCTGCGCGACCGCGGCGACGACCTGCGCCTGCTGGCCGAGTACTTCCTCGACTTCTACGCCCGCCACTACAAGCGCAAGATCAAGGGCTTCACGCAGTCCGCCCTGCGTGCCGTGCAGGCGCATGCCTGGCCGGGGAACGTGCGCGAGCTCGAGAACCGGATCCAGCGCGCCGTGATCCTCACCCAGGACGCCTACCTGCGCCCCGAGGACCTGGAACTGGCCGAGAAGCGCGAGGAGCCTCCGCGCTCGCTCAATGAGGCGCGGGACGAGGCCGAGCGCGCGGTCATCGTCGACGCGCTGACGCGGAACGCCGGCAACATCACCCGCGCCGCGCGCGACGTCGACGTCAGCCGGCCCACGTTCCACGATCTGCTGCGCAAGCACGCGATCGACGCGGGACGCTTCCGCCGGCCCGACATGCCGGATCCCGAACCGGACGCCGAGTCCGAGTCGCAGGCCGACTCCCCGTCCGAGCCCGGCGCGGCCGGCGACGGCATCGCCTGACCCCGTGGGGCCGCCGCGACGCCGAGGCATGACGCCCGCGAGCGCACACCTCCGCCCTGTGGCATAGTGCCGCCGTCGCAAGCACGGGGCGCGAACGGAGGTCGATCACGGTGCAGCAGGGATATTTTCTCGCGATCGCCGGCAACATCGGCGTCGGCAAGACCGAGCTGACGAACCGCCTGAGCGAGGAGCTCAACTGGGCGGCCTACTACGAGCCCGTCATCCAGAATCCCTACCTCGACGCCTTCTACGACAACATGTCGCGCTGGAGCTTCCACCTCCAGATCTACTTCTTGAGCGAGCGCTTCAAGGCGCAGGTCGACATCGGCAGGAGCCCCCTGCCGTTCATCCAGGACCGCACGATCTACGAGGACGCCGAGATCTTCGCGCGCACCCTCCACGCCCAGGGATCGATGACGCAGGTCGACTACGACAACTACGTCGCGCTGTTCGAGTGCATGGTGTCGTTCCTGCGCAAGCCCGACCTGATCCTGTACCTGCGCGCCACGCCCGAGACGCTGATGAAGCGGATCGCCAAGCGCGGCCGCGCGAGCGAACAGTCGATCTCGGTGGACTACATCGCCCGCCTGAACCACGCCTACGACGAATGGATGCGCCGCGCCCGCGCCGACACGGAGGTGATGGAGATCGACACGGAGACGGAGCCGCTGCAGGGCGAGACCGCGCGATTCCGCCGCCTCGTCGACGACCTCAAGCGCCGCTACCCGCACCAGGGTGAGCTGAGGCTCGACACGCCGAGCTAGATGGCGCGCGGGGGAGGCGGGCGCGGGCGGCGGCGCGTATGCTCGCCCGTCGGCTTCCG
>JANLWK010000194.1:0-1774 GCA_031364505.1 Candidatus Eiseniibacteriota bacterium
GGCGGACCCGGCCGCCGCACTTGGGGTGGAGCTGGTTGAACGAGATGCTCTTGGACGAGGCTGCCGAGTACATCCGGATGGGGATCGAGACCAGGCCGAACGAGATCGTCCCGGATCCGATGGAATGCGGAGGCATGAGGCACCCTCCCTGGGTAACGTGGTTCACGAGCGTATCACTGTGGTTTACTCCGCTCAATACTCGACCTCCCAGGTGATCGAACGACGATCAGGACGATGATCAGGACCCTGATGCCCCTCTGATGCCCGCCCGCCGCGACCCGCGACCCAAACCCGCTGCCAAACCCGGACCCCGGCCGGCCCGCCGCGCGCCCGCGCGCGGCCCGTCGTCGGACTCGCCCTCCGACACGCCCGCGCGGCTCGAGGCCTACCGGAAGAAGCGCGACCCCGAGCGCACGATCGAGCCGTTCGGCCGCGCCGACGCGGCCCCGGCGGCGGGGACTCGGGCCCTAGGCGAGGCGCGGTTCGTCGTCCAGGAGCACTGGGCCCGCAACCTGCATTACGACCTCCGGCTCGAGATGGAGGGTGTGCTCAAGAGCTGGGCGGTTCCGAAGGGGCCGTCGGTGCGGGCCGAGGAGAAGCGACTCGCCGTGCACGTCGAGGACCATCCGCTCGAGTACGCGAACTTCGAGGGCGTGATTCCGTCCGGCAACTACGGGGCCGGGTCGGTGATCGTGTGGGACCGAGGGATCTACCGTTCGTTCAAACCCGAGCCCATCGACGAGCAGTACGCGCGCGGCAAGCTCGAACTCGAGCTGTTCGGGCACAAGCTCGGCGGGCGCTGGACGCTCGTACGCATGAGCAAGAGCCCGAAGGACTGGCTGCTGCTGAAGAAGGCGGACACCGCCGCGTCGGACTCGGAGGCGATCGAGCGCTGGCCGCGCTCGGTGATCTCGGGACTCACGGTGCAGGAGATGCGCGACATCGCGGCCTGGCGTCGCTCGCTCGCCGACGAGGTGGCGGCGCTCGAGGCGCCGCGGGGGATGCCGCGCGCGGATCGCGTGAAGCACACGCTGGCCACGTCGTCCGAGACGCCGTTCACACGGCGCGGCTGGGTGTTCGAGATCAAGTACGACGGCGTCCGCGTGATCGCGGAGCGCGAGGGGGATTCCGTGCGAATGCTCGGCCGGAGCGGCGAGGACATCACCCCGCGTTATCCCGAGATCGCCGAGGCCCTGCGCGGCCTCGCGGCCGAATCGTTCGTGCTCGATGGCGAGATCATCGCGTTCGACGACACCGGCCGCCCGAGCTTCGGCCGCCTGCAGAAGCGCATGCTGCTTAAGCAGCCGCGCGACATCGCCGCCGCGATGGCCCGCGTGCCCGTGCGAGCGGTGTTCTTCGACTGCCTCGGGCTCGAGGGCCGCGATCTCCGGGGACTTCCGCTGACGGACCGCGCGCACTGCCTGTCGCGCGCGCTGCCGCCCGCGGGCATCGTCCAGGCCGGCGACCGCATCGAGGAACAGGGCGAGGCGTTCTACGAGGCGGTATCGCAGATGGGCCTCGAGGGCATGATCGCCAAGCGTGCCACGAGCACGTACTCGGGGCGACGCACGCCCGACTGGATCAAGATCAAGTGCCAGAAGCGGCAGGAGTTCGTGATCGGCGGCTACACCCCGCCGAAGGACGCGCGCCGTTTCGGGGCGCTCCACGTCGGCGTCTACGAGAATGGCGCGCTGCGCCACGTGACGCGCGTGGGCAGCGGATTCGACGACGCGATGCAGGATCACCTGTGGCGCGCGATGGAGCCGCTCACCCG
>JANLWK010000243.1:0-26392 GCA_031364505.1 Candidatus Eiseniibacteriota bacterium
GGTTAGGTCGGCGGCGAAGTCGGCTACGCCGCGATCGGTGGGGTCGCAGGCGGATTGGGCGAGGGATCGTGTGGCGCGCTCGACCTCATGGCCCAGGGTGTCCAGGACGGTCCATTGGGCGGTCAGGGTGTCGCCGGGGGCGGCGGCTGTCTCGATGGCTGCGTTCAGTCTTCCGCCGTGGTCGGTGAGGAATCTGGCGACCTGGCCGTGGACGGGCATGGCTCTCACGCCGGGCGGGAGTGTCGGGAACACGCCTCTGCCGCCGCGCACGGCTAGGCGGTCGGTGAGGCCTGCCAGTGAGTCGGCGTCGGGCCTGGGATCGGGGTCGTGGTCCATCGTCATGGGCAGCATGTAGTACTCGGACAGCGTGCGGTCGTGCATCTTCACCGTCATGCCGAGATCCTTGTACTGCCACATGAGCACGTTCACGGGATACGCGGGGCCGGTCTGGAAACGCATGCTCAGGACTTCGCCGATCGGGTTGTAGCAAACGGAATCGGGCAGGCCGTAGCGGACGTAGACCTCGCCGCGCTCGTCCCACTCGCGCCGCTTCGCGTCGAAGTACAGAAAGTACGCCTGCGCGACGCGTGACCAGTATTCGAGTAGCGCCTCGTTCTCGGGGCTCGACAGGTCGGGGTCGTTCTCGCGCCAGAATTTCGCGACGAAGTCGCGCTGGCCGGCGGGCGACAGGCGGTGCAGCGTGAACGTGTCGCGCGGGGTCGCGACGGGGCTGATGTCCTCGAAGCGGTCGCGCGCGAGCTTCGGTAGGCGCGGCACGGCGGCGCGGAACAGGCTGTCGGCGGTGTGCGCCTCGCCCGAGCGATAGGCGCAGTGCGCGAGCGCCAGGACGGCTTCGGGCCGCGCGGGATCGGCATCGACGGCGTGCGCCGAAGCGCTCATCGCGACGCTGGTGTTGCCGCGCTGGACGTACAGCGGCACGAGTTGGAGCCAGGCGTCGCAGGCTTCGGGGCGCAGCCGCGCGGTCATCGAGAACTGCTCGATCGCGCGGTCGAGCGACGAGGGCTCGAGGTACTTGAGCCAGTCGCGCCGCCACACCTGGCCCAGCCCGTAGTGCGCATCCGCGTCGTCGGGCTCGAGCTGGGTGACGCGCTCGTAGTGGCGGCGGGCGAGCCGGCGGAACCCGCACGCGAAGTAGGCGCGCGCGAGCGCCAGCTCGTAGCCGGGGTGCTCGCGGTCGATCTTGATCGCCTCTTCGAGCCGGGCGATGGCGCGGCGGCGGGTATCGATGGTGTTGCGCGCGATATCGGCCTGCGCCGAGCGATACAGCGCTTCGGCGCGCGGGTCGGGGTTGGCCACCGATGCGTGGGCCCGGGCGGACATGGCGGCCAGGGCGGCCAGCACGAGGCATACGGCGGCGAGGATGGTACGACGGATCACGCGAGAGGCTCCCCCCGGCACGGCGTCGAGTATCGGGAGAAATCCGCCCGGGAGCAATGCGGATCGCTCACGCCCGGTGGGTGCGGACGCCGCGTCCGGCGTTTGACGCTGCGCGGGTGAGCCCGCAGGCTCCGCCCGCCATGCACCGACTGACTCCCGATGAAGCACGCGCGATCTTCAGCAACCGCGGCCGGGCCGTCCCCAACGGGCTGGATGTCTGGCTGGACGTCCGCGATGCCGCGGCGTTCGCCGCGGGACACCTGCCGGGCGCCGGCCACCTGCCCGAGGCCGAGTGGCCCGAGCGCCGCTCGGAACTGCCGCCCCGGCACGCGGACGTGATCGTCATCGACGATGACGCGGAGCGCGCCGTGGATGCCGCCCGGTCCCTCGAGGCGCTGGAATTCACGCGCGTCGCGGCGCTGGGGGCGCCCTGGCAAGCGCTCGGCGTGGCGCCCGACACCGGGCCGGCGGCGCGGCTGTGGCGGCCGAACGCGTTTCTCGAGGAGGTGGCCGGCTCGCTGCCCGCGGGGCGCGTGCTCGACCTCGCGTGCGGATCGGGGCGCGACGCCGTGTTCCTGGCGCTCAACGGACATAGGGTCGAGGGCTGGGACGCGGACGAGTGGTCGCTCGCGGCGGCCGACCGGCTCGCGCGCCGGCACGGCGTGGCGCTGACGACGCAGCAGGTCGACCTCGAGGCCCCGGACGCCACGTTGCCGGATTCCGCGTTCGACGTGGTCGTGTGCTTTCGATTCCTGCAACGTCCCTTGTTCCCGGCGATCGAGCGCGCGCTGGCGCCGGGCGGCGCGCTGGTGATGGAGACGTATCGCAAGGGCCAGGAACGCTTCGGCCGCCCGCGGCGCGCGCGCTTCCTGCTTCGCGACGGCGAGCTGCGCGACGCGTTCCCGACGCTGGACATCGTGCGCTACGAAGAGCCCTCCCCCGACGGCGGACCGTGGACCGCACGGCTGCTCGCGCGGCGCCCTGCGGCGAGCGTGGCATCGTGACGCCGGGCCGCGAGGGGCTCGTCGTGATGCGCGGCCGGTGGTGCACGATGCTCGCGCTCGCGCTATTCGCGCTCTACGCCGCGACGGCGTGCCCGACGATCGGCCCGGGTGACTCGGGCGAGCTGGCCGTCGCGCTATCGAGCTGGGGCGTGCCGCACGCGCCGGGCTATCCGCTGCTGAGCATCATCGGCAACATCGTGCACGCCTGGATTCCGTGGGGCCGCGAGCCGGCGAGCGTGCTCAACCTGATGAACGCGGCGTTCGCCGCCGCCGCCTGCGGCGTGGTCGCCTCGGCGGTCGCGATCGAGACGGGCGTGCTCGGCGCGGGGCTCGTCGCGGGGCTGGCACTCGGCACCTCGCGCGTATTCTGGCTGCACGCGCTGGCGCTCGAGGTGTTCAGCTTCAACGCGCTGATGGCGGCGCTGCTGCTGTGGCTGCTGTGTGCGTTCCACGCCGGCGTTCGCGACGCGCGGCCGCGCTGGACGCTGCTCCCCGCCGCGCTGTTCGTCATGACGACGTGCATCACGCATCACACGACGCTCGTGCTGCTCGCGCTGCCCGTCGCCGTGGCGATGGCGGTGCTCGCGGCGCGCGCGATCCGCTGGGGCGAGGGGCCGGAGCGGCCCGGGCCGCTCGCGTGGTCCATGTTGCTGGCGCTCGCGATCGGGCTGCTGCCGCTGCTCTACCCGGTGGTCGCCGCGAGCAAGGCGCCGCCGATGAGCTGGGGCGACGTGCGCTCGCTCGCCGATCTGCCGGCGCTGATCGCGCGGCGCGACTTCGGCACGGGCACGCTGCTGAGCCCGGCGATCGTGATCGACCAGGTGCTCGCGCACGGCGAAGCCGCGAGCCCGCTCGGGCAGCGGAATCTCATCGCGTTCGTTACCGGCATTCCGCGCGACTTCGGCTGGGCGTTTCCGGTGCTCGTGCTGATGGGCATCGCCTGGGCTATGCGTCGCGCGCGCGCCGTCGGACTCGTGGCGCTCGGCTTCGCCGTGTTTCTGGTCGCCTTCTTCACGCGCGTGAACACCCCGATGCTGCCGCTCTACGCGAGCGTGACCGAGCGCTTCCACATCCTCCCCCACGTCGTGTTCGCGCTGCTCGCGGGGTTCGGTGCGGCGGCGCTCGCCGGCCCCGCGGAACGCGTGCGCGCCCCGCAGGCGGTGCTACTGGCGGCACTCGCGCTCGTCACCGGCGGCGCGATGCTCGTCGTTCAGTTCCGCGCCGTGAACCAGCGCCACAATACGTTCGCGCGCGACTTCGGCGCCGACCTGCTCTCGGGCATGCCACCGCGCTCGCTGTTCTTCGCGACCGGCGACCAGTTCCACAACAGCGTGCTGTACCAGCTCGCCGCACTCCGCGTGCGGCGCGATGTCGCGATGGTCGAGCAGGACCTGCTGCCGTTCGAGTGGTACGTGCGCCAACTCCGGTACCGCAGGGTGCTGCGGCTGCCCGAGGCGATGACGCGCCTCGACGGCACGCCGGCAACCGCCTCGTCCGCGTGGCTCGCGCTCAACGCCGAGACATTGGATGCGGGCGCGCGGCCGATCGTCGCGGTGCGCTTCATCGACGACTCGTGGCGCGAGCGTTACCGGCTCGAGCCCCGCGGCATCGTCGCGCTGCTCCGCCACGCCGACACGCCGCGCGATCTCGCAGCGCAGGCGCGGGCCTGCGCGAACGCCGCGCGGGCGTGGTCGCTCGCCTCCGTCGGCGACGAGCCGTCGAGCGCGGGCTGGGAGGTGACCGAGGACGTGTTCTACGCGTATGCGCTCGGGCAGCTTCAGGGCATGCGCGACGTGCTCGCGTTCACGGACCCCGCGTCGAACGACGTCACCCGCGTGCCCGCGCTCGAACGCGCGTCGGCGTGGACGGGGCGGCTCGGCGCCGAGTTCCGGGCGCAGCGCGCGGACCTACTGCGCGAGTGGATCGAAGGGCGGCTGGACTCGGCGCAGACGCGCGGGCCCGGCGTTGGGGCAACGCTCGCGCCACTCGTCCGGAGCGCCGATTCGCTCGCGCGCGCGGCACTCGCGATGGACGCCGGCAACTCGCAAGCGCTGCGCACGCTCGCGGCGCTGATGGCGCGGCAGCGGCGGGATCGCGACGAATTCGAGTTCCGGCAACGCATCGTCGACCGGGCGCCGGGGGACTTCGCCGAGCTGGAGGCGTACTTCGGCGTCGCGCTGCGCGCGATGCGGGCGGCCCCCGCGGACACCGCGGTGACGGGCCGGGTCACGCGCACGCGCGCGCGGCTGATGCGCCTGCTCGTCGTGTGCGACCGGCTCGACCCGAACGCGGGCTTCCAGGACGTCGCCCGCCGCTGGGCCGCGGCCACCGAGCTTCCGTCCGCCCGCTGACGCCGCACGGGTGGGCACTCGTCGGACGAACGAGCGGGCGCTCGTCGGCGGGAAGTCCGCGCTCGGAGGCAGCTGCGATATCGCGACTTCCGGTGTTCGCGGGGGGGCCGGAAACCGGGTATCGTTCGGCTCATGATCGCCCCCCTGCGCAGTGCTCGTAGACGTCCCCTTCCCCACATTGGATCCCGCGCCGCGTCCGGTCTGGCGGCGCTGCTCATCGTGTTCGTGCTCGCCGCCTGCGCCAAGGGCAAGGGCGCGGGCGCCGGCGGATTCAAGATGCCGCCGGTCCCCGTCGAGGTGAGCGAGGTCACGCCGCAGGTCGTGCGCGAGCAATTCCACGCGCTGGGCAGCATCGACGCCGACGAGAGCGTCGAGATCGTCAGCGAGATCAGCGGCAAGGTGGTCCGGCTGCCGTTCGCCGAGGGCGGCCCGATCGCCCGCGGGGCGCTGCTCGCGCAACTCGACGACAGCGAGGCCGCCGCCGATGCCGCGCGCGACGAGGCGCAGCACAAGCTGGCGTCGCAGAACGCTAGCCGCGCGGAGAAGTTGTTCGAGACCCAGGCCATCTCACGCTCGTCGCTCGAGGACGCGCAGGCGAACCTGCGAGTCGCTGAAGCCGAGGAGGCCTCGGCGAGCGCGCGCCTCTCGAAGACGCGCATCCGCGCGCCATTCTCGGGCGTCGTCGGGCGACGCCGCGTCTCGCCCGGTACGTACTTGCGCGCGGGCGACGTGATCACCGAAGTCGCCAAGCTGGACCTGATGAAGGTGCGCTTCGTCGCCCCCGAGCGCGAGATGCCGCACCTGCGCCGCGGCCGCGCCGTCGAGGTCACGACACCGGCGGTGCCGGGCGTGACGTTCCCCGGCGAGATCACCGTCGTGGACCCGATCGTCGATCCGGATTCGCGCACCGTGCACGTGGTCGCGCGCGTCCGGAACTCGAACCGCCTGCTCAAGTCCGGCATGTCGGGCAACGTCGCGGTCACGCTGGCCGAGCACGCGCAGGCGCTCGTCGTTCCGGACGAGGCCGTGTTCGCGCAGGGCAACCAAAGCATGGTGTTCGTCGTGAACGCCGACAGCTCGGTCACGGGTACGCCGGTCGAGCTGGGCATCCGCGATTCGTCGCGCGTCGAGATCCTCAGCGGGCTCACGGCCGGGTCGCGCGTCGTGCGCGCGGGACACCAGAAGCTGTTCCCGGGCGCCAAGGTGATGCCGATGCCCGAGGGTGGCATGGGCGCGCCGGGTGCGGCGCCGGGCGCCGAGGCGAAGCCGGCTGATGCAAAACCCGCGGACGCGATGAAGTCCACCGCGGCGACCAAGCCGGCCGCCGCCACGAAGACCCCGGCCGCGAAGGGCGGCGACACGAAATGAAGATCAGCGAAGTCTCGATCTCGCGGCCGGTCCTCGCCACGGTGATGAGCCTCACCGTGCTGCTGTTCGGCATCCTGAGCTTCACGTTCCTGCCGGTCCGCGAGTACCCCGACATCGATTCGCCCATCGTGAACGTGACCACGATCTATCGCGGCGCCAGTGCCCAGGTCGTCGAGACCGAGATCACCGACATCCTCGAGGAGCAGCTGTCCACGATCGAGGGCGTCAAGGTGATGTCGTCGTCGTCACGCGAGCAGGTCTCGAGCATCTCGGTCGAGTTCAACCTCCGGCGCAACATCGAGGACGCCGCGAACGACGTGCGCGATCGCGTGGCGCGCGTGCGCGGACGGCTGCCGCTCACCGCCGAGGATCCCGTCGTCGCCAAGCAGGACGTGAACGCCCAGCCGATCATCTGGCTGTCGCTCAACGGCGAGCGCTACAACCTGCTCGAGCTGTCCGACGTCGGCCGCAACGTGCTGTCCGAGCGCCTGCAGCGCGTCGAGGGCGTGGGTGCCGTGTTCGTGGGCGCCGCGCGCGAGTACGCGATGCGCGTGTGGGTCGATCCGGAGCGGATGGCTGCGCACGGATTGACGGTGGGCGACATCGAGAGCGCGCTGCGCAGCGAGAACGCCGAGATCCCGTCGGGGCGCATCGAGGGCAGCGGGCGCGAGTTCGCGGTGCGCACGCGCGGCGACCTCAACAAGCCCGAGGAGTTCGGCGCCATCGTCGTGTCCGACAAGGGCGGCACCACGGTGCGCCTGTCCGACGTCGCGACCATCGAGCTGGGCGCCGCCGACGAGCGGACGGCCGCGCGCTTCAACGGCCAGCCGTCGATCGGGCTCGGCATCGTCAAGCAGCAGAAGGCGAGCACCGTCGAGGTGGCGAAGCGCGTCCGGGAGGCGCTGCCGGAGCTGCGCCAGGACCTGCCCGCCGGCATGAAACTCGAGATGGCCTACGACTCCTCGACGTTCATCGAGGACTCGATCCATGAGGTCGTCGTCTCGCTGTTCGTGGCGTTCGCGCTGGTGCTCATCGTCATCTTCCTGTTCCTCGGCTCGATGCGCGCCACGCTGATCCCCGTCGTGGCGATTCCGATCTCGATCATTGGCACGTTCACCGTGACGTACGCGCTCGGCTTCAGCATCAACATCCTGACGCTGCTGGCGCTCGTGCTCGCGATCGGGCTCGTCGTCGACGACGCCATCGTGATGCTCGAGAACATTCACCGCCACATGGAGATGGGCAAGGATCGCCTGACCGCGTCCATCGACGGTGCGCGCGAGATCGGCTTCGCCGTGCTCGCCACGACGATCACGCTCGTCGCCGTGTTCGTGCCCGTCGCGTTCCTGACCGGCCGCGTGGGCAGGCTGTTCAACGAGTTCGGCATCGCCGTCGCGGCGTCGGTGCTCATCTCCGGATTCGTGGCGCTGACGCTCACACCGATGCTGTGCTCGCGCACGCTGCGCTCCGAGCACGGCCCGGACGGCGAGCCGATCAAGCGCGGCGGCTTCATGGGCCTGCTCGACCGGTTCTTCCACGCCCTGCACAATGGTTACGAGGCGCAGATGCGCACCGCGTTCCGGCACCGCGGCTGGGTGCTCGCGGGCACGGCCCTGAGCGCCGCCCTCATCGGCGTGCTGTTTTTCTTCCTGCCGAAGGAGCTGTCGCCCACCGAGGACCGCGGCCTCGTGTTCAACATCCTGTTCGCGCCCGAAGGCTCGACGCTCGCCTACACCGATCGCTACATGCGGCAGGCGGAGACGATCTACCGCGGCGTGCCCGAGGTGGATCGCATGTTCACCGCGGTCGGGCTGTCGGGCGGCGGGCCGGGGCAGGTGACGGACGCGTTCATGTTCGTGCTGCTCAAGCCGCAGAACGAGCGCCACCGCTCGCAGCAGGAGATCGTGCAGGCCGTGTTCCCGCACATGATGTCGATCCCCGGCGTGTTCGCGATCCCGATCAACCCGCCGAGCCTGGGCGGAGGCTTCGGGCAGCCCGTCCAGTTCGTGCTCAAGGGCGAGAGCTACGACGCGCTCCAGCGCGCGATGGGCGCGATGATGGCCGAGGGCCAGAAGCTCGGCTACCTCGTGAACATGGACACCGATCTCAAGCTCAACAAACCGCAGCTCGAGGTGCTGATCGACCGCGACCGCGCCTCGGAGCAGGGCGTGTCGGTGCAGGACATCGGCGGCACGCTCCAGACGCTGCTCGGCGGCCGCGAGGTGACGAACTTCAAGCTCGGCAACCGGCAATACGACGTGATCCTCCAGGTGCCGGCGCGCGACCGTTCGGCGCCGTCGGTCATCGACGGCATCTACGTGCGCGGCCGCAACGGCCTCGTCCAGCTCGCGAACGTCGTCAACGTCAAGGAGCGTGTCTCACCGCGCGAGCTGAACCACTTCAACCGCGTGCGCTCTGCCACGCTGACGGCGAACTTGGCACCCGGCGTGACCATTGGGAAGGCGACCGAAGACCTCAAGGCTGCCGCCCAGCGCGCGCTGCCCGCCGGCATTCTGACCGAGCTGGACGGCGAGATGCGCGAGTACGCCGAATCGAGCGGCGGCCTCTACTTCCTGTTCATCGTGGCGCTGCTGTTCATCTACCTCGTGCTCGCCGCCCAGTTCGAGAGCTTCATCCACCCGCTGACGATTCTATTGTCGGTGCCGCTTGCCGTGCTCGGGGCGCTGCTCACCCTGTTCGTGTTCCGCGCATCGCTGAACATCTATTCGCAAATCGGGCTGATCATGCTGATCGGCCTCGTCACGAAGAACGCCATCCTGATCGTCGAATACGCGAACCAGCGACGACGAGCCGCCGCCGACCACGGCGAGCCCGACGACCCCGCCGAGGCCGTGATCGGCGCCGCACGCACGCGCCTGCGCCCGATCCTGATGACCACGCTCGCCACGGTCTTCGGCATCATGCCGATCGCCCTGGGCCTCGGCACCGGCGCCGAGGCACGCAAGCCGCTGGGCATGGCCGTCGTGGGCGGCATGCTGTTCTCCACCGCGCTCACGCTGCTCGTCGTGCCCGTGTTCTACACCGTCCTAGCCCGCTTCGCCGGCCGCCCGCAGCGCTCCAGAGTCGAGCAATTCGCCTCCGGCGCATCGCCGCCGGCCGCCGCGCCGCCGACACCCCCGCCGCCCATCGGCCCGCTGGCCGCCGGAGCACCGGGGAAATAGAGGCGCCAATGCGAACGGCCGCCGCTCGAGCATCAGCGGCGGCCGTTGTCGTTTGTGCCGGGTGCGCGTGTGCCAACTCGTCCCGGGACGAGTCGGCATGTCGACTCGTGGACACATTCACGCGTGTCGACCGAGCTTCGTCTCAACTTGCGCCGGCGCAAGTTGGCACATCGAGGAGGTCGTCGCCGGTCTGACGCACTGCGCGCAGGGGGGCGGGCATGTCGTCCGCCGGCGGAGCGAAGTAGCCTCTTCTGCGATCGAAAGCGCAGCCGGCGGACGATGTGCCCGCCCCCCGCGTGGCACCACAGAACGTGAAGCCCGATGACAGGGTGTATCGGCGCGGGGCGGGCGCAAGCGGGCGCCCGCGGGTGGCTGGGCGCGAGCGGGCGCCCATGGCGCGTCAGCGGACCTCGGCGTTCTCCGGAGTCGCGCGCTTCATCCGCCGCCCCATCACATCCACGAGCACGTAGAGCGCGAGGAAGACCGCCGCCGCGATCACGAACCAGATCAGCTTGGCCTTGAGCACGTGGAGCAGCGCGTCGGGATCCTGGAGCAGGCGCGGTTCCTCGCTGAGCACGCGGGCGCCGAACCACGCCAGCACCGTGCTCCATACGAACGATCCCGCGAGCGTCATCGCGCTGAAAATGCCGAACGGCATCCGTGCCGCCCCCGCGGGCAGCGACACGAGATGTCGGACGACCGGGAGCAGGCGGGCGAAGAAGATGCCGCCCCACGAGTAGCGATTGATCCACGACTCGGCGAGCTGCCACTTCTTCTCGGGCACGAACACGTAGCGGCCGTACTTGAGGATGATCGGCCGGCCGACCGAGCGCGCCACCCAGTACGACAGCGCCGAGCCCGCCCACGAGCCCAGCGTCGCCGCGATCACGATGCCCCAGAAATGGAAGCGGCCCTGCTCCGCCCAGTACGCCGCCGGTGGGATCACGACTTCGCTCGGCAGCGGGAACACGGTCGATTCGATCGCCATCATCGCGAACACGCCGGGGTAGCCCCACTGGAGCGTGAGGTCGAACCACACTTTGAGCAGGGAGTGGAACATGGCTCAGCTCCCCGCCGGCACCGTCTCGGCCCACGTGAAGTCGTCGCCATCCACCGCGGGCTTGGCCCACGCGACGGCGGGGTCGTGCTCGATCAGCACCCACGCGTCCTCGGCCGATGCGCGAGCGAGCATCGCGCGTTTCTCCTCCATCGTCTCGATCGCCGCGACGTCGTAGCCCATCACGTACGGGATGCGCACGTGCGAGGCCGTGGGAATCAGGTCGGCGACGAAGTAGACGGCGCCGCCCGGCTCGCCGACGCGGACCAACTGCTGGCCGCGCGTGTGGCCATCGGCCGTGAACACCTCGACGTTCGGCCACGGCGACTGCGGGCCGTCCCAGACCTCGAGCACGCCCGCCTCGGCGAGCGGCTCGAAGTTCTCCGGCAGGTACGAGGCGCGCTCGCGCGGATTCGGGCGCCGCGCGTTCTCGAGGTTCCTGCGCTGGACGTGGTACGTGGCGCGCGGCAGCCGCGGCACGAGCCGCTCGCCGTCGCGGCGCGTCGAGCCCGCCGCGTGATCGAAGTGCAGATGCGTGAGCACCACGTCCGTGATGTCCTCCACCGTGAGCCCCAGGCCGGCCAGCGACGATTCGAGCGTGACTCCGAGGTCGATACCGTAGATATCGGCGAGTTTGCCCGCGAACTTGTCGCCGATGCCGTCGTCCACCAGGACGCGGCGCCCGTGGCCCTGGAGCAGCATGCAGCGCATGGCGAGGCGGATGCGATTCTTCTCGTCGGGCGGCTGGAGCTTCGCCCATAGCGGCCGCGGCACCGAGCCGAACATCGAGCCGCCGTCCAGCGCGAACGTGCCGGTCTCGACCGCGTGCACGGTCCAGCCGCCGGTCGTGACGCCCGAAGGGCCGGGACGGAACGCGCTCATCAGATGTGGATCGCGCGCCCGCCGACGGCGAGCGCGGCCTCCTTCACGGCCTCGGGCAGCGTCGGGTGCGCGTGCACCGAGCGCGCGATGTCCTCGACGCTGGCGCCCATCTCGAGCGCGAACGCCAGCTCGGCGATCAGGTCGCTCGCGCGCGGGCCCACGATGTGGGCGCCGAGCAGCCGGTCGGTCTTCGCGTCGGCGATGAGCTTCACCTGCCCCTCCTTCTCCTCCATCGCCTTGGCGCGGCCGTTCGCGAGGAACGGGAACGTGCCGACCTTTATATTGCGGCCGTCCGCCTTCGCGCGCTCCTCGGTCATCCCCACGCCGGCCATCTCGGGCCACGTGTAGACGACGTTCGGCACGCACTCGTAGGCGACGTGGCCCGCCATCCCCGCCATGCGCTCGACGGCGGCGATGCCCTCCTCCTCCGCCTTGTGCGCCAGCATCGGGCCCGCGATGACGTCGCCGATCGCGAACACGCCGGGCACGTTCGTCGCGTAGTGCTCGTCGACGACGACGCGGCCGCGATCATCCATCGCCACGCCGATCTCGGCGGCGCCGAGTCCCTCGGTGTACGGGCGGCGGCCAACCGCGACGAGCAGCACGTCGCAGCGCTCCTCGCGCGCGCCCTGCTTGCCCGCGATCGCGACACGCACCTGGTCGCCCTCGACCGTGGCGCCACTCACCGACGCCTCGAACTCGAACGTGATGCCCTGCTTGTGGAGCGAACGCAGCAGCAGGCGGGCCGTGGCCGTGTCGGCCTCGGCGACGATGCGATCGAGACGTTCGACGACGAGCACCTCGCTGCCGAGCCGCCGCCACACCGAGCCCAGCTCGAGGCCGATGGCGCCGGCGCCGACGACGATGAGCCGCTTCGGCACCTGGGGCAGCGCGAGCGCCGCGGTGGAATGGACGATGCGCCGGTCGTCGTACGCGATGCCCTTGAGCGTCACCGGCTTGCTGCCCGTCGCGATCAGGATGCGCTTCGTCATGAGCGTCGCGGGGGCGTCACCCGTGACCTCGATCTCGGTGGCCGAGCGGAGCCGCGCCGTGCCCGTGACACGCGTGATCTTGTGCTTCTTGAACAGGCTCTCGACGCCGCGCGTCAGGTCGCGCACCACGCGGTCCTTGCGGCTCATCATCGTCGCGAGGTCGATCTCGACGGTGGCCTTGATGCCGTGCGCCGCGAAGCCGTGCCGTGCCTGGTGCACGTGCTCGCTCGAGTCGAGCAGCGCCTTGCTCGGGATGCAGCCCACGTTGAGGCAGGTGCCGCCGAGCGACGGATACTTCTCGACGCACGCGGTCTTCAGGCCGAGCTGGGCGGCGCGGATCGAGGCGACGTAGCCGCCGGGCCCCGAGCCGATGACGACGAGGTCGTAGGAGGCCTCGCCTGGCGGCTCGGCTGGCGCTTCGACCGGAGCCTCTGCAGCCTTGTCGGGAGTCGTCTTCGGCGCCTTCGCGCTCATACGTCGAGCAGCATCCGCTCGGGCGACTCCAGCGATTCCTTGGCGCGCACGAGGAACGTGACGGCCTGCTCGCCGTCGACGATCCGGTGGTCGTAGGACAGCGCCACGTACATCATCGGCCGGATCACGATCTGGTCGTCGACGACGACCGGGCGCTTCTCGATCTTGTGCATGCCGAGGATGCCGCTCTGCGGCGGGTTCAGGATCGGCGTCGACAGCAGCGATCCGTAGACGCCGCCGTTCGAGATCGTGAACGTGCCGCCGACCATCTCGTCGAGCGACAGCGTCTGGTCGCGCGCCCGTTCGGCCAGCCGCGCGATCTCGCGCTCTACGCCCGCGAAGTCGCGGGTGTGCGCGTCGCGCACGACCGGCACGATGAGCCCGCGCTCGGTACCGACGGCCACGCCCAGGTGCACGGCGTCGCGGTAGACGATGTCGGTGCCGCGGATCTCGGCGTTCAGCTCGGGGATCTCGCGCAGCGCGTTGATGCAGGCGCGGGCGAAGAAGCTCATGAAGCCGAGCTTCACGCCGTGGCGTTTCTCGAAGCTCTCCTTGTAGCGCGCGCGCACGTCGAGCACCGCAGTCATGTCGACTTCGTTGAACGTGGTGAGGATCGCCGCCGCGTGCTGCGCCTGGACGAGCCGCTCGGCGATGCGCTGGCGGATGCGGCTCATCGGCACGACGCGCTCGTCGGCAGCGGAAGGAGCCGCGGCCGCCGCGGGCGCCGGCGCGGACGCAGAAGCCGGCGGGGCAAGCGGCGCCGGCGCCGTCGCGGTCGGCTCCTGCGCTCCCTCGGGCCGCTCGACGTGCCGCTGCACGTCCTCCTTGAGGATGCGACCACCGCGCCCGGTCCCCGCGACGTCCGCAGGTGCCAGGCCGTGCTCCTCGAGCAGGCGGCGCGCGGCAGGCCCAAACGGCGGCGCGTCGGACGATGCAACCGCGGGTGCGGGTGCGGATGCCACGGGCGCGGGCGTCGCCGGCGTGACACCGGGCTTTTCTGTCGACTTCGGCGAAGGCGCCGGTGCGGCGTTGCCGCCCGGCTTCGTCGCGGTTTTCACATCTCCTGCCGGCTTCGCCACCGGTTGAGGAGGCTCGGTGCTCGCCGCGGACTTCGCCTCTGTTATTTCAATCCGCGCGATCACGTCGCCGACGACGACGCGCTCGCCGGGCGCCTTTGTGTGGCGCAGTACGCCGGTCTCGGTCGCGGCGATCTCGACCGCGGCTTTGTCGGTCTCGAGCGTCACCACCGGTTCGTCGGTCTTGACCGTGGCGCCGTCCGGCTTCAGCCACTCGGCGAGGACCGCCTCCGAGATCGACTCGGCGAGCCGCGGCACCTTGAGCTCGACGGCCGCGGTCATCGACGCGTTCCCTTCTCTTCGGCGGGCGCCTCGACGTGCACGGCGGCGGCGTCGCTGTCCGCCGCGAACGCGCGCTCGATCAGCAGGCGCTCTTCCTCGACGTGCAGCGGGTAGTAACCCGTCGCCGGAGCGGGCACGGCCTTGCGCGCGATCATGCGCAGCCGCGTGCCCTCGGGCAGGATGCCCTCCAGGCGATGCCGCAGGTGGCGCCATGCCCCCATGTTCGCGGGCTCCTCCTGGATCCAGCGGATCTCGTGGCACCTCGGGTAGCGCGCGAACAGCGCGGCCAGCTCCGTGCGCGGGAACGGATACAGCTGCTCGACGCGCAGGATCGCGGTGCGCGTGTCGGGCCGCGACTGGCGCGCCTCGATCAGCGCGTAGAAGAAGCGCCCCGAGGTGACGAGCACGCGCTCGACGCTCGCCGGATCCTGGACGCCGGCGTCGTCCAGCGCCGGGCGGAACGTCTCCGACGTGAAGGCCGCCGCCGGCGACACCGCGAGGCGGTGCCGGAGCAGGCTCTTCGGGCTCATGATCACGAGCGGCTTCCGGAACGTGCGGTGCATCTGGCGGCGGAGCGCGTGGAACAGCTGCGCCGGCGTCGTCAGGTTGCAGACCTGGAGGTTGCCCTTCGCGCACAGTTCGAGAAACCGCTCGAGGCGGCCGCTGGAATGCTCGGGGCCCTGGCCCTCGTAGCCGTGCGGCAGCAGCAGCGTCAATCCCGACATGCGGCTCCACTTGGCCTCGGAGCTCGCGAGGAACTGGTCGATGTACACCTGCGCCACGTTGGCGAAGTCGCCGAACTGCGCCTCCCACACCACCAGCGTGTGCGGATCGGCGGTGGTGTAGCCGTACTCGTACCCGAGCACCGCCGACTCGCTGAGCGGGCTGTTGATGATCTCGCAGCGACCCTGGCCGGCCGCGAGGTGCGCGAGCGGCACGTACGTCACGCCCGAGGTCTGGTCGTGGAGGATGGCGTGGCGGTGGCTGAACGTGCCGCGCCCCGAGTCCTGGCCGGTCAGGCGCAGGTGGTAGCCTTCGAGCAGCAGCGTGCCGAACGCCAGCACCTCGCCCGCGCCCCAGTCGACGCGGTCCTCGGCGACCATGCGCACGCGCTCCTGGATCAGCTTCGCGGCCTTGGGATGCGCGTCGAACCCGGGCGGCAGCGTGGCGGCGGCGTTCATCACCTGTTCGAGCGTGCCGCGCGACACGGCCGTGCGGGCGCTCCAGTCGTCACCCGCCCACGCGAGTCCCTCCCAGGCTCCGGCGAGGTCGCGCTCGTGATCCGGCGGCAACGTCGCCTTCGCGCGCGGGAACGCGGCGCCCAGCCGCTGGGCGATCTCGGCGCGCATCGCGCGCAGCGTGGGCTCGTCGAGCGCGCCCTCGCGCAGCAGCCGCTCGGCGTACGCCTGGGACGCCGGCACGTGGCCGGCGATGTCGCGGTACATGGCCGGCTGCGTGAACGTCGGATCGTCCAGCTCGTTGTGCCCGTACTTGCGATAGCTGACGAGGTCCACGAACACGTCGCGGCGGAACCGCGCGCGGTACGCCGCGGCGAGCCGCATCGCCCACGTCGCGGCCTCGGGATCGTCACCGTTGACGTGCAGCACGGGCGCCTCGATCACGCGCGCGATGTCCGTGGCGTAGCGCGTCGGCCGGCCCTCGTGGGGCGCCGTCGTGAAGCCGACCTGGTTGTTGACGACGACGTGGATCGTGCCGCCCACGTCGAAGCCCGCGAGCTGCGCCATGGTGAGCGTCTCGGGCACGATGCCCTCGGCGGCGAACGCGGCATCGCCGTGGATCAGCACCGGCCAGCACCGTTCGCGCGCCGCGTCCGAGGCGAGCGCCTGGCGGGCGCGCACCGATCCGAGCACGACGGGATTCACGAACTCGAGGTGGCTGGGGTTGTAGTGAAGGTGGAGCCACAGCCCGCGGCCGTCGTCGGTCTCGCGGCGCGACGAATAGCCGAGGTGGTACTTCACGTCGCCCTGGTCCTGCGTGTCCGCGGGCTTGAACTGCGATTCGAACTCGGCGAACACGCGCTCGAGCGGCTTCCCGAAGATGTTGACGAGCACGTTCAGCCGCCCGCGGTGCGGCATGCCGACGACGAGTTGGTGCGCACCGAGACCGGGGGCGGCCCCGAGCAGCGTGTCGAGCATCGGCACCAGCGCCGCGGACCCCTCGAGCGAGAAGCGCTTCGCCCCGACGTACTTGACGTGCACGAACTCCTCGAACGCGTCCGCCCACAGCAGCCGCTCGAGAATCTGCACCCGTTCGGCCGGCGCCAGCGGCGGCTCGCCGCGGCGGCGTTCGATCCGCTCTTCGAGCCAGTCGCGCCGCTCCTTGTCGGGGATGTCGGTGTACTCGAAGGCGAGCGTGCCGGAATACGTCTCGCGCAGCTCGGCGATCAGCTCTTTGAGCGTGCCGTGGAACGCGCCGCGGAACGGCCGCGCGTCGACGGGATGGTCGAGGTCTTCGGGGCCGAGCCCGAGGGGCTCCAGCTCGAGCAGCGGGTGGCTGCGCGGCGGCTCGGACAGCGGGTCGAGCCGCGCGATCAGGTGCCCGAACTCGCGGTACGCGGTGACCAGGCCGAACACTCCCCCGCGGCTCGCCGGCGTGGCGGAGACGGACGTCCCGGCGAACTCGAAGCCGGCGAAGAACAGGCGCCAGTCGTCGGGGACCGAGGCCGGGTCCGCGACGAACTTACGGTACAGCGCCTCGACATAGGCGGCGTTGGCGCGGGTCGGCGTCTGAGGGCTCGAAGGCATTCGGGGGTGGGTGGTATCGGGCCAAGGTTCACGAACGTCGCGTGGCGGAGCGGACCGGCGACGATACCATGCGACCCCGCCCGAGGACACAGAGCCGGGTCCGGTCACCCGGCGGGTGGGCCGGACGGCTCGCGGGCGAGCCGGTGCGGGCGGCCGCGGGCCGCGAACCGGGGCGATTTCCGCGTGAAACCGGCCCCGGCGCGCCCTCGGAACCCCTCGCGCGGTTGGGCATTGAGCGTGCATGCCTCGATCTGAGATAGTGATGGGGCGTCCGAGTCCGACCCGGCCTCGTCCGGGGCGCCTCCCCTGCCAGATCGGCCGCGATCTCCAGCCACGCTCCCACACATAGGCCGTGCTCACGTCGCGCGAGGCTTGCCTCCGCGGGAGGGGTTCATGCCGCTGCGTCGAAGAATGCTCACGGGCATTCTTGCTGCTTGCTCCATCGTCGCGTCCATCTCCGGGGCGCGAGCCTCCGCCGTGCACGAGTCTCCGTCGCGCGACCGCTTCGCCATGCGCGCGATGCGTCCCGACGTCCAACGCGCGCTGACGAACGCGCCCGGTTGGCGCGCGTTCACCTCGCGGCACCGCGGCTGGAACGCGAGCTGGAACGAGACCACGAAAACACCGCATCGCGCCTTCGGCCCGAGCATCCCGCTCGCCGGATTCGCGAACGACCCCGCCTCGGCCGACGCGGCCGTCCGGCGCTTCATCGCCTCGAACTCAGGCCTGTTCGGTGGATCCGACGTGCGCCTCGAGCGGGTCTCCGCATCGCAGCATGGCGGCGTCTGGTACGTGCGTTACCGCCAGACGATCGCGGGCGTGCCGGTCGAACGCTCGGACTGGGAATTCCGGCTCGGCACCGACGGACGGCTCATGCTGTTCGGCGCCGACGCCCATGCGGCACCCGCCGGCGCGGGCGCCTTCCAGGCGATCCCCGCCTCGGTGGCCACGGCCTCGGCGCGCGCCGGCCTGCCCGCCGACGCGATCGTCGACCCGGCGGCGACGGGCCAGCGCCTGTGCTACCTGCCGATCGCCCGCAAGGACGGCGGCGAGGACCTGCGCCTCGTATGGGGCACGCGGCTGATCACGCCCCGCACGCACTCGAGCGAGAAGGTGTGGGTCGACGCCCGCACCGGCGACGTGTTGTCGCGCGAGGACGAGACCGAGCACGCGATCACCGGCACCGTGAAGGCGCAGGTGCACGCCACCCTGCCGAGCGATCCGCTCCTGCTGCTCCCGGTCCGTCACGCCACGGTCCAGACCGTCGGCAATTCGATGACGACCACGATCTTCAGCGATTCCGGCGGCGCCTATTCGATCACGCCGCCGTCCGCCCCGGTGACGCTGAGCACCTCGTTCTCGGGACGGTACTGCGCGGTGACCCGGCTCGACGGCAGCGACGCCAGCTTCAGCAAGAACAACGTGTCGAACCCGAGCAGCCAGCCCATCGTGTGGAGCACGAGCAGCCAGCAGGACGCCGAGCGCGACGCCTACTATCACGTGAATCTCGCCCACGACTGGGTCAAGGGCCTCGACCCGACGTACGTCGCCAACGACTTCGTCATGCCGATCTACGTGAACGACGCGGGCGCCGACTGCGACGCGAGCTACAGCTCGGGCGACAACTCGATCACATTCTACCTGAGCGGCTCGGGATGCCCCAACACGGCGACGATGCCCGACATCGTGTGGCACGAGTACGGCCACAGCGTGAACTACAACCTCTACTTCTCGCAGGGCGCGACGAGCGGCATCGTGAACGACGCGCTGGACGACGGGCTGGGCGACGCCTTCGCGGCGCTGATGGGCGACGACCCGCTCGTCGGCAACGGCTTCTTCGGCGCGGGCACCTACCTGCGCACGGTCGCCACGACCGCGCGCTGGCCCGAGGACGCCTCGCCCAGCGCCCATACGACGGGGCAGATCATCGCGGGCGCTCTATGGGACCTGAAGCTCGCGACGACCACCACGATCGCGAGCAAGCTGATGCACAAGGCGAAGTACGGCGTTCCCGACGACACGAACGCCGGGATCGCGATGAGCGAGTACTTCCTCGAGGTGCTGATCGCCGACGACGACGACGCCGATCTGTCGAACGGCACTCCTCACTCGACGGCCATCATCAACGCGTTCAATGCCCATGGCATCGGCACGGGCTTCTTCATCAACGCCGTGCACACGGCGATCGACGATCCGGGCAGCGACGGCCCGTTCCCGGTCACGATGACGATCACGTATGGCGGACCGATCGGCGGGTTCGCGAGCGGCAAGCTGTACTACTCGGCGAACCGTCTCCCCTGGATCGCCGCGCCGCTCCAGTCCACCGGCAATCCTGACGAGTACGCCGCGGAGATCCCCGTCGTCTCGTACGGCGTGGCGAGCTACTACATCGTGCTCACCGACAGCTACGGCGGCCAGATCACGCTGCCGCCGGGCGCCCCGTCGGTCAGGACCTACCAGTTCATCGCGGGAGCCGCGACCTCGCTGCTCTTCAGCGACATGGAGGTCAGTTCCCCCTGGACGGTCGGCTTCTCGGGCGATGGGGCGTCGAACGGCGTGTGGGAGCGGGTCACACCGTCGCCCACCGGCGCGTCGGCCGGGCCGCACTTCGACCACACGCCGGCCGGCACCAAGTGCTGGACCACCGGCCTCGACTCGACCGACACCGCCGGCACCAACGACGTCGACGGCGGCAAGACGACGCTGGTGACGAACACGTTCAACGCGACGCCGGCCGGTTTCGTGAATCCGATCGTGACCTACTGGCGCTGGTACTCGAACGACGTCGGCACGGCGCCGGGCGTGGACCCGTGGCGCGTGTTCATCTCGAACAACAACGGCTCGACCTGGTCGTACGTCGAGAACACGACGAAGAGCAGCAACGACTGGCAGCGCGTGTCGTTCTCGATCTCCGACTACGTCACGCCGACGAGCACCATGAAGATGCGTTTCGTCGCCAACGACACGCTGGACGCATCGCTGGTCGAGGCGGCCGTCGACGACTGGTACCTCGTGGGCTACTCGACCACGCTGGGCGTGGATCCCTCCGCCCGGCACGAGGCGCTCGCGGTCCAGCCGGCATGGCCCAATCCGTTCCGCGCCAGCACGAGCGTGCGCTTCATGCTCCCGGTCGCGGGTCACGTGGAGCTGAGCGTCTTCGACCTGCAGGGGCGCAAGATTCGCACGCTGGTGCGCGGTGACCTCCCGGCAGGTGCCCAGACGACCGTCTGGGACGGCCACGACGAGTCCGGACGCCGCGTTTCGAGCGGGCCGTACTACGTGCGGCTCACCCGCGGTAACGACGTCCTCTCACGGAGCATCGTGCTGCTGAGGTGAGATGTTTCGAAACACGAACGGGCGGCAAGTCCACCTCGCCGCCCGTTTTCGTTTGTCTACCTCGCCCGCTCCTACTCGATGCCCAGCGATACCGTGACGCCGCGGGGGGCGGCGGGTGAGAAGCGGCTCTCCCCGAACGCGCCGATGTAGCCGGTGTCGTTGAAGCGGCTGTCGAACACGTTCGACAGCCGGGCCGCGACGCGGGCGCCGCGGTGGCGCGCCTCGAAGCCGAGATCCCACACGGCGAATCCCGGCAGGCGCACCTCCATGTCGCGATCGAGCCACTGGCGGCTGACGACGCGCATGCCGATGTCCGCCGTGGCGGCCGGGAACGCGGCCCACGCGAGACCGAGGCGGCCGGCGGACAACGGCACGCCGTTGATCTGGCGCCCGTCGTGATCCCCGCCGCGGAACGTCGTCGGCATCCATGCTCCCGCGCCGCGCGCCGTGAGCCTGCCCGGCAGCGGCCACGTGACGGCGCTCTCGATGCCGCGGTGCCAGCTCCTGCTGATGTTCGCGTAGCTCAGGGTCGCGAGGTCGAAGTCGATCTCGTCGCGCACCCACATGGAGTACGCCGACAGCATCGCCGAGCGGCCGTCGGCGCCGGCCCAGCGGCCGCCGGCCTCGACGTTCGACGAGCGCTGCGGGTCCAGCTCGCCGTTCGACAGGCTCACGCTCACACCGGGCGCCACGAAGATCGGCCGGCGGTCGTAGAGCTGGTAGAGCGCGGGGACGCGGAACGCCGTGCTCGCGCTCGCGTACAGCGTGCCCGCGCCGATCGTGTGGCTCACGCCGAGCATCGGGCTCACGGCGCTCAGCGTCCGGAGCCGCGACGTCGTGTCGGCGAACTCGTCGCGCGTGTGCAGCCGGGCCAGGTCGGCGCGCACGTTCAGGCGGGCGAGCGTGTGCTCGCTCAGGGAGACCCGCGCGCCGGCGGAGGTCGCGTACGTCGTGCGCCAGCTCGTGCCGCTCGCGAGTTGCGGCCCGCCGGCCTGGTCGGGATCGAACGCGGCGTATTTGGAATTGAGCCGCGACTGGTCCGCCTGCGCCGAGGCCTGGAATCCGACGCTTCGGCCCGCGATGACCGCGTCGGTCCGCCATTCCGCCTGGCCACCGCCGCTCCAGCTGCGCGTGTGATGCGCGAGCGGCTGGAAGAACAGCGTCCGCAACTCGTCGCCATCCTCGCCGCGCAGGTGTGCCGATAGCCGCCACGCGGGCGCGGGTCCGGGTGCGGACTGGACGTGCGCAGCCGCGATCCCGGCCCGGGTGTGACGGAAGTCCCGCGGCGTCTCGGACTGCTCGCGATTCTCGGCGAGTTTGTCGGCGGTGAGGGTCCCCGGGTCCTGGCGGTCGGCGTCCAGAAAGTCGACCGTGACGCCGGCCTCGCGATCCCCGCGCGGCGTACCTGTCGACACCTCGCCGCCGGCCGAGTACACGCGCTCGCGGCTGTGGAAGCGCCAGCCGTCGACCTCGCGCGACGATCCGCGCAGCGCCCAGCTACGCGCGTCGCCTGAGCCGTCCGCGCCTCCCGCGCCGCCCCCGCCCGATCCGCTGGCACCCAGCGTGCGCAGTCCGAAACTGCCCGCGCGCAGAGTCGCCGCCCGCCGCAGGCGGCCCGTCGGGACGGGCCGAACGATGTTGACGATGCCGCCCTCGCTGCCGTCGCCGTACACCCAGGCGCCCGGTCCCTGCACGACCTCCACGCGCTCGACGTCGTCCGGCAGGAGCCAGTCCCAGTCGACCTCGCCGTTTTCGAGCCCGCGCACGTCCTGGCCGTTGACGAGCAGCTTGAGGTACGAGCTCTCGCCGCTCGCGGTGAAGCCGCGCGGGTCCACGACCTCGACGTCGCCACCGCCGCGCTGGCGGTAGCCGAACAGGCCCGGCAGGTCACGCAGCACGTCCGAGATCCGCGCCGCACCCGACGCGCGGAGGTCACGCGACGACAGGACGAACGTTGCGGCGGGAATGGTTCCGAGCGCATCCGCGCCGCGGAGTGCCGTGACCTCGACGACGGGCAGCGTCGTCGCGATGGAATCGGGCGGAAGCGTTTCGGAGTGCGTCACGCTCGCGGCCAGTGCCACGAGCAGCAGCGCGGTCGCGCGGAGCTCCGTGTTCATGGAGAATTCCCTTCTCCGAAGCGTCGGATGCGATGGTGTTGGGAGTGCGCGGGGCGTTGCCCCGCGCCCCGGTCACGCATCGAGCGTTGCCGTCATGGTGATCGTCGTGTTGCTGAGCAGCCGCGAGATCGGGCAGTTGGCCTTCGCGCCCTCGGCCGCGGCGCGGAACGAATCGGCCGTCGCGCCCGGCACCTTCGCGTGCACCTCGAGGTGGATCGCCGTGATGCTCCAGCCCGCCTCGACCTTCTCGAAGTTCGCGGTGGCCGTGGTGTTGATCGATTCCGGCGTGAGGTTGGCGCCCCCGAGCTGCCCGGACAAGGCCATCGAGAAGCAGGCGGCGTGCGCCGCGGCGACCAGCTCCTCGGGATTCGTCTCGGTGCCGTCGGCGAAGCGCGAACGGAACGAATAGGGCGTTGCCGACAACACGCGGCTCTCGGTCGAGACCGTGCCCGTTCCCTGCTGAAGAGTCCCGCGCCACTCCGCCGATGACTGTCGCTTCATGCCTGCCTCCGTGAATTTCGTGTGGGAACCATCAGATCGGAGCAGCCTGCTCCTCGAGTGGCTCCGCTCAGCAGTACCACGGCTCTTCCAGAAACGGCACCGGCGGCAGGCGGAACCCCAGGGCCTCGGGTTCGGGCGCGTGCGGAGCCTCCGGAGTCGCGAGCCGCTCGAGCCGCCCGAACACGCCGGCGCGCCCGAGCCCGTCCCGGGCGCCCGCGGCCACGATCGCCATGGCGCCGCGGGCCAGCACGTCGACGTCCGGATCGGGATGCGCCCAGGGATGCACGAGCGCCTGCTCGTCGAAGGCGCCGGCGCACGCCGCGATCTCGGGCAGGCCGAGCAGGCGCGAGCCCGCCGGGATCAGCAGCCGGATCGCGAGCTGGATCGAGGCGACGCGCTCCTCGAGCCCGAGCCCGCGGAGGTCGGCGAGGAACGCCGTGTAGCCATTCCGGGTGAGCCACGGCGTGAACGCGACGAACGTCGGCTGCAGCTCGAGCGACGCCTCGCGGCACAGCTCGAGCGCCGTGAGCACGTCGGCGCGCGTATGCCCCTTGTCGAGCCGGGCGAGCACGTGGTCGTCGAGCGATTCCACCGCGCTCGTCACGAACAGGCAGCCGGTATCGCGCAAGCCCGCCAGGTGCTCGCGATGGCGCAGCAGGTGCTCGATCTTGATGGTGACATCGTAGGTTACGTCCGGGTGCTCGTCGTGGAGACGTCGCACGAGCGGCATCGCGTGGCCGATGCCGTTCCAGAAGTCCGGGTCGCCGAAGCTGATGTGGCGAGCGCCTGCCGCGACCTGGCGGCGCACGTCCTCGAGCACGACATCGGCCGGGACGATGCGGAACCGCCCGTCGTAGACCGGCACGATCGGGCAATGGCGGCAGCGGTGCTTGCAGCCGCGGCTCGCATCGGTCGATCCGACGACGCGTCGCGAACCGTCGGGAAGCCTGAGACCCGCGTAGCGCGACGCGTCGGGCAGGCCGTCGCGATCCGGCGCCACGAACGCGAGGCGGCCCAGCTCGACCGTGGAGCGATCGGTCGTCGCCGCGGCCGCCGGGGGCTCCGCCGCCCACGCGGTGAGCGCCGCCTCGTACTCGCCGCCGATCACACGCTCGACGCCGAGGCGCTGGAGCAGCTCCGCGTTCATCGCCGCGTAGAGCCCGAACGCGCACAGTCGCGCGGCCGGATTGATGCCGCGGAACCAGGGCAGCAGGCGCACGACCTGGCGCGTCGCGGCGTGCATCGGAACGTAGAAGCCGATGCGGTCGGCCGCGCGCAGCGCCGCGACGTCGGGGGCGTCGACGGCGAGATCCAGCATGCGCACGTCGTGGCCCGCCGCGCGTAGCCAGGCGGCCGGCGAGGCGAGGCCGAACGGCTGACGCCCGAGGTCGTAGGTCGAGACCAGGACGATGGTCACGAGCGGACCACTCGGCTCATGCCCCGTAGGGCGATCGGCCGCCCTTCGCGGGCTGGTAGTAAGGGTTGTGGCCGCCGGCGTGATCGGTCGTGTCGACCACCGCGGTGATCTGGGGCACGACCTCGAGGATGCGCGCCTCGATGCCGTGCTTGAGCGTCACGTCTGCCATGCCGCAGCCCTGGCAGCCGCCGCCGAGCTGGATGAAGGCCGTCCCTTCCTTCACGTCGATCAGCGTGACGCTGCCGCCGTGCGTGGCGACCGCCGGGCTGATCTCCTCGTCCAGGATGCGCTGGACGGCGAGCGCCACGGGGTCGGCCCACAGCGGGTTCGGGTTGTCGATCTTGAACCCGCCGCCCCCGGCCTGCTCGACGTAGTCGATCGAGGCGCCCTCGACGAGCGGCGCGCTGTCGGCGTCGATGACCACGGTGAGTCCCGCCGCCTCCTCCTGGCGATCCGTGGCGTCGCGCTCGGACGCGTCGATGAACGCGAGGCGATAGACGAATCCGCCCGGTCCCCGTCCGCGCACGCCGAAGCGCAACGCGAGGCCCTCCCGGCCCTGGGACTTCATCAGCTCGAGGATCTTGGCGCGCGCGCCTTCGGTCACGGTGATCATGAGTCCAGTACTCCCCGGTTCATTCCGTATGGATGTCGAAGCTCAGCCGGCCGTGCGCCTCGCGGAGCGCGGACTCCGCGCCCGCGGCGCGTTCCGCCCGCGCGAAGATGAACCCGAGATAACGGTGCCCTTCCGGCAGCGGCACGATCGCGTGACCCATCGGAATCGTTACCCGGACCTCGTCGACGCCCGGCACCTCGCGCGCCGCCTCGACGCCGTGGACCGCGTGCAGGATGCCGCCGCGCGGAATCGGGATCATCAGCACGCCGCTCGCCGCCGGCTCGCGCTCCCAGTCGCCCACGTCCTCCCCCGCCGCGTGGCGGAGCAGGAGCTGCTCGAGCGAGACGCCGCCCCGGAATCGCAGTGCGAGCGAGCATAGTCCCCCGATCGAACGCGGCGCAATCTCGATGGGCCAGATGCCGCCATCGTTCACGCGCAGCTCGGCATGGACCGGCCCGTGGTCGAGGCCGAGCGCGCGGCACATGTCCGACGTCACCGCCTCGACGCGCCGGCACGTCTCGGCATCGAGGCGCGTCGGCGTGACGTAGAGCGTCTCCTCGAACGTCGGGCCGGCCATCTCGTCGGGCTTGTCGAACACCGCCAGCACGCGCAGGCGGCCATCGGTGAGCAGGCCCTCGACGGCGACCTCGGCACCGGGCACGTAGCCCTCGACGAGCACCTCGGGATCGCCGATGCCGGCATCGCGCATGATCTGGACGACGCGCGGGAACGCCTCGGCGAACTCGGCGGGCGTGTTCGCGCGCAGCACGCCGCGGCTCATCGACAGTGCCGGGGGCTTGAGCACGCACGGATACTCGACCTCGTGCGCGAGCTCGGCCGCGTCCTCGTCGGCCGAGGCCGACAGGAACCACGGCGAGGGCACACCGGCGCGCTGGAGCGCCTCGCGCATCAGCCGCTTGTCGCGCGCGCGCGCCACGGCCACGGGCGCCGCGTGCCGGAGCCCGAGTCGCCGGGCGATCGCCGCCGCGAGAACGACGCCGTCGTCCTCGGCCGCCACGACGCCCGCGATCGGCCACGCCGAGGCGAACGCCTCGACCCGGCGCACGGACTTGGCGACGTCGTCGAAATCGAGCCCGAGAAAGCGTTCCGGCCACAGCGATCCGAGCGCGGGCTCGCGGTCGGAACCGACGACGATCGGAATCCCGCTGCGTGCCGCCGCGTCGACGAACGCGCGGGCGCGGTAGGTGGCGGTGGTCATGACGAGGAGGATGGGATTCATCACGCGCACCGTACCACGGGGCGCAACCGCGCGAGCCCCGCGAGCCTCGCTCAGAAGGCGCCCGTCATGCGGACCGGGCGCGACGCTGGACCGTCGCGACGCTCGTGAATGCGTTAGAAACGCCCAAGCCGCCCGCGGGGAGGACGGGCGGCCGGTGGGGGCGTGGGGATTCGGGGGACTGTCGGGAGACGGGGGGACTAGTGTTCCGACTCAGAAGTCATGTTAACGGCGGACGGCCTTGCGAATGACCTCAGCGGGCTCCTTGGTCCACACGAACGGCGTGGGGTGGTCGTTCCACTCCTTGATGTAGCGGCCGATGTGACGGACGAGCGCACGG
>JANLWK010000245.1:0-6120 GCA_031364505.1 Candidatus Eiseniibacteriota bacterium
TTTCTTCGCTACGTCACGATCGACACCCAGTCCTCGGGCGAATCGAAGGCCGTGCCGACGACGCCCGGGCAGCTCGTGCTGCTGGACCTGCTCGTCGACGAGCTCAAGGCACTCGGACTCGCGGACGCCCGGCGTCTCGAGATGCCCTGCGTCGTCGCCACGATTCCCGCCACGTCGAAGAAGCAGGTGCCCGTCGTCGGGCTCCTCGCCCATGTCGACACCTCGCCCGAGGCGAGCGGCGCCGGCGTCAAACCGATCGTCCACCGGCAGTGGGCGGGCGGCGACATCGTGCTGCCGGACGATCCGTCGGTGGTGCTTCGCGCCTCGGAGAGCGCCGCACTGCGCGCCCAGATCGGCAACGACCTGGTGACGGCTTCCGGCACGACGCTGCTCGGCGCCGACGACAAGGCCGGCGTTGCGGAGATCATGGCCGCCGCGGAATACCTCGTGAAGCATCCCGAGATCGCGCACGGTCCGATCCGCATCGGGTTCACGACCGACGAGGAGATCGGCCATGGCGCGGAAACCTTCGACGTCAAGACGTTCGGCGCGTACTGCGCGTACACGCTCGACGGCGACGACCTGGGCAAGCTCGACCACGAGACGTTCTCCGCCGACTCGATGAGCTTGACGTTCCAGGGCTTCGTCACGCACCCGGGCACCGCGAAGGACCGCATGGTCAACTCGATCAAGGTGGCGGCCGACTTCATCCACCGGCTGCCGCGCGATCGGTCGCCCGAGACGACGCAGGAACGCGAGGGCTTCGTCCATCCGCTCGACGTCGAGGCGGAGGTCGACCGCACCACCGTGCGTTTCATCATCCGCGACTTCGAGACGGCGCGACTCCTGGAGATGGAGGCGATGCTCGAACGCCTGGCGCGAGAGACGGTGGCCGCGTGGCCGGGATCGTCGGTGACGGTCCGCGTCAAGGAAGGCTACCGGAACTTCCGCGAGGTGCTCGACCAGCACCCCGCGATCGTCGAGAACGGGCGCGAGGCGATCCGGCGCGCGGGGCTGACGCCCATCGCGGGGGCGATCCGCGGCGGCACCGACGGCTCGCGCCTGAGCTTCATGGGGCTACCCACGCCGAACCTGTTCACCGGCGGCCACAACTACCACTCCCGCACCGAATACGTCTCGGTGCAGGACATGGAGAAGGCCGTCGAGGTGATCGTCCAGCTGGCGCGCGTATGGGAGGAACGGGCGTAGCTAACGGGCGTAGCTAGAGGGTGCGCGGCGGGCCCACCGTCGCCTCCGGTCACCCCTGATTTCCCCGCCGCTCGTCACGAGGCTAGTGCGTGATCACGATCCTCGCGGTGCGGGATTCGCCTGCGGCGGTGAGCGTGACCATGTAGATGCCGGCGGGCAGCATGCGCCACGCGGGTGACGCGAGCTGGTGCGTGCCGGCCGTGAGGTCGGCCTCGACGGCGGGACCCGCGCGGCGGCCGGCGAGATCGATCAGCTCGAGCCGCACGCGCGCGGCGGCCGGCAGCGTGAAGGCGATGGCGAAGTCGCGCGGGGCGGGATTCGGCCGCGAGCCCAGCAGCTGCAGGCCCCCGAGACCCGGCACGCTCACCCACACCTCGGCCGTCGACATCGACCTGCCCTGCTCCATCCAACCCAGCCGGTACGCGTAGCGGCCTCCGGCGGCCACGCCTGGATCGTCGAGCGTGACGTAGCCGCGCGCGTCGGCCCGATCGGAGCGCAGCAGGGTCCAGGCGTCGCTCGCGGCGCGCCGCTCGATCGTGACGGCGCGGTCCGGAGCGGTGAACCAGCGGACCGAGACACCGCGCTCGCCGGCGCGCGCGAACACCAGCGACGTCGCGACGGGGGTCGTGTCGAGCTCGTAGAGCGGCCGGCGCCACACGCCATTCTGGAACGTGCCCGCGAACAGGTAGGTGCCGTTGGCGGCGAGCTTGGTGACGTTCAGATGGGGCGGCAAGCCGGCGTCGATGGGAGACCAGGTGTCGCCGCCGTCGGTCGACATGAACACGCCGTCACTCGTGCCGGCGAACAGGTCGCCGCCGATGCCGAGCAGCGAGCTGGCGGTGCCGGTCAGGCCCGCGTTCGCGGGGACCCAGTTCGCGCCGTCGTCGTCGGAGCGATACACGTTGTCGAAGGACGTGGTCATGAACACGCTGCCGCCGAGCGAGGCGATCGCGCCGAATCCGCCGCCGCCGGGCAGTCCGACGAGTGGCGCGGTCCACGTGGCTCCGTCGTCGATCGAGCGCTTCACACCCACGCTGGCGCCGGCGATGATCACACTGCCCTTCTTCCACAAGTCGAGCACGGTCTGCGTGAAACTGAAGCCGGCGTTGAGCGGCGTCCACGTTTGCCCGAAGTCGACCGACTTGTCGATGTCGTGGTACCCGCCCGCGTACACGATGGCGGGGTTCGCGGGATCCGGCGTGATGACGAAGGTTCCGGTGAGATTGATGCCCCCATTGCTCGGCACCCACGAGTCGCCGCGGTCGGTGCTGCGCCACAGCTGGCCGTTTCCCGAGCCGCCGAGCAGCGCGGAGCCGGTCCGGGCGAACCCGTACCAGCCGGTGTACGGCGTGACGCCGTTGTCGATCTCGGTCCACGCACTCCCATCCGCGTTGCCGCGGTAGAAGCCGCCCGCGTCCGCGGCCGCGAAGACGTCGGCGCCGTCGGCGAGCATGCCGTTGATGCGCGACGCGCGGAGCCCCGTGCTCGAGCGCGACCAGTTGGCACCGGCGTCGGTGCTGCGGTAGACGCCGTACGAGCCGAAGCCGCAGACCACGCTCGTGCCGCTGACGCCGACCGCGGTGACGGAGACGCCATTGTTCGGCGGCGGCAACCCGTTGTTCACCGGCCCCCACCCGTTGCCGCTCGCGTCTGCCTTGTACACGCGCCCACCCGCGATGCCCGCGTATACCGCGGACGGCGAGGCGACGATGCAGGTCGCGAAGTTCGAGGTCACGTCGCTCGACACCTTGGGCCAGTTCGCGCCCCCATCGACGGTGCGATAGATGCCCGACAGGTTGGTCGTGGCGTAGACACCGTTGGCGTTGGCGGCCACGCCGTCGAGCGAGGTCGTCCCCGCGAGCCACGGCGTGTTCGTGGGCGTCCACGTCACCGCACCGTCGGTCGAACGGTAGATGCCCTTGACGCCCGACGTCAGGTGAGACCCGGCGTAGAGATCGGTCCCCTGCGCGACGAGGTAGCCGATCGTGACTCCGACCGGCAGCCCGAGGCCCGACGGACTCCACGTGTCGCCGTTGTCCGTCGAGACGTAGATCCCCGACGAACCAATCCCCGAGACGCCCGCGACGAGCGTCGTGCCGCGGAGCAGCACGCAACTGACGATCCCGCCGGGCGGCAGCCCGGTGGCCGTCCGCAGCGTCCAGGTGTCGCCCTCGTTGGCGGAGCTGTAGAAGGCTTCGCCGAGCGACCCGGTCGCGCCGACCCAGGCGTTGTTGCCGGAGGCCCACACGGTGGTCAGGTTCGAGTTGCCGAGCAGCCCGCCGAACAGCGGCGTCCACGTGGCACCGGCATCGACCGAGCGGTAGAGACTCCTGCCCGCGATCGCGAACAGGTGCGCGTTGGCGGGGTTGAGCGCGAAGACACTCGCCGTCCCGGTCTCGGGTCCCGCGGTCTGCACCCACTGGGCGTACGAGGAGGATGGGGCGACGCAGAGGAGGGCGACGAACAGTGCGAAGGAGGCGGCTCTCACGGCGGTTCTCCCGGGGAGATGGAGGTGACGGGCCGCGATCCGACGACAGGGCGGCCCCGGACGTCTCGAGGCCCAAATTCGGGCCTGGCGCCGCAAGCTTACCACCGGCGGCGCCACGAAGCGCGGGGATGGGCGAACGGAGACAACGGTGACGCGAGGGCGCGGCGCGGTGCGGGCGCGGCGACGCGGCGGCGGCGCGCGGTGCGACGCGGGCGGCGACGCGCGGTGCGACGCGGGCGGCGACGCGCGATGCGGGCGGCGAGGACGGCACGGCCCGATACGGCGGCGACGACGCACGCGCGGGCGGCGCACGGCACGAGCGACGATGAAGCGGCCCCATACGGCGGCGACGACGCAAGCGCGGGCGGCGGAGGTGTCTGCGCAGACACCTCGCCCCCACGCACTCACCCGCGCTCCCCGCACTCCTGTTCGGCATGCCGGCAACGAGCCGGCCGACACAGGTCCTTGAGCGCCGCACGCACCCGTTCTTCAAGCGTGGCGTCGCCCATCGCGGCGCCGTGCTCGACTCCGCGCCCCACTTCGTTCGCGCGAAAGCCGAGTTCGCGCAGGCACGATGCGAGATCCGGGTCCTCGTTCACACTCTTGCTCACCGCGCGGCCGCGCCCTCTCGCCTCGGCATTCACCCCCACATCGCGACGCGCACTCCCGCGCTTCCGAGCCATGAACTCCGCGCCGAACACGCGCTCCGCTTCGAGCTGGTTGTGCCCGCGACACCGCAGGCGCATCCCGTCCACCGTCGCCCGCCCGCCGCGCGCCACCGGATCGACGTGGTCGAGCTCGAGGAAATCGCGCGACTCGCAGCGGTGGCCGGACTCGCCGACGAACGTGCACCGACCCTCGTCGCGCTCCCAGATGGCACGCTTCACCGCGGCGGGTACGTGACGCGGGTCGGCGCTGGCCGCCTCCGCCCCCACGCGCGGCGCCGACGTCGCCGCGAACTTGCGCTTCTCCAGGCGAGCGATGAGCGCGTCCATGCCGCGATCGATCACCTCGGCGAACTCGCCCGAAGGGTTCGCGTGGCGGAGCAGCGATTGCGCGTGCCGGAGCTTCTCGTACGTGTCACGGCTCACCGTGAGCTGGAGCGTGTAGCGATCGGCCGCGCAGGGCCTGGCGGTGGAACGACCGGGCGAGGCAGCTCTCTTGGGTTCGGTCACGTCCGGTGAACCCAGTTCAGCGCCATCGAACGAAACGTGCCCCGGGGCACCTTCGCTTCGCATTTCCTGAACGAGCGGAAGCGCTTCCGATCGCGGGAAGCGTTCCGCCAACAGCTGCTCGATTTCGGCGCGCGTCCTATCGCTCGCCGCGGCGAGCAGGGACTCCGCGTTCTCCGGCGTGAGACACGGCGTCACCAGGCAGACGCCGCTCAGATGCATCCGGCCGACGGAGAGCAATTCAAAGATCACCGGGAACTGCCGCGCCGCCCGCGCCGCCTGGATCCGCTTCTTCGCGGCGTCCTCGGACATCCGCAGCTCGCCGACGCAGTAGCCGAACATCGACGGGTAGCCCGCCGGCAGATAGATGCGCCGCGAGTCGATTTCCGCGACGTGCGCCAGCACTGTCGCCAAGGTCGTGCGCTCCTGCGCGAGAAGCGAGTTCAGATCACGAACGAGTGCTACATCACTGAGACGAGACAGATCGAAGGTGCGCATGGTTCACATGCTTTCTTCGGGGGCGCACCGTACCGCTCGACCGGATCATCGATCCGGATGGAAGGGACACTCGCATTTGTATCACGCGCATTTTCGACGCACGGAAATCGCGCGAAATCGCACCGGAGAGGCCGCTGCGAGAACTTTGCAGGGCGATGCTGATTAGCGCGGCCGCACGCGACCTACGCGATATGGCGAGCAAGTGGAGAGCGGGCACGGGCCGCACACCGCGAGTGCTCGAAAACCGTGTCAAGAGAAGAATGATATTCGCGGGTGAAATCGCAGAGATTCGAATGGTATTTCGACGCGTGCTACATGCATGGGCGCGCCCCGCGCGCCCGCACCGCATCGCACACCCACCGCACCCACCGCACACACCGCACGCACTGCATCGCACCCGCACCGCCCGCACGCGCCGCGCACCCGCACCGCCCGCACCCGCACCGCACCACCCGCACGCGCCGCGCACCCGCGCCGCACGCGCGCATCACAGCCACACCGCACGGCCCGCACCACCCCATCACCCCGTCAGCGCCCTCGCCCGCTCGAACACGGAGTGGAACATCGATCGCGTGAGCTTGCCGGTGTTCGTGTTCTGCTGGCTCGGGTGGTACGAGCACAGCAGCCATGTGGCGTTCGGCGCTTTGGGGGCTCCCGGAGCCTCGGAGGCGCTGGCCCCGGCGACCCGCGCGCCCCCGACGCCCTTCGCGGCCCCGGCGCCCCCGGCCCCCCTCGCGCCCGCGGCGCCCGCGG
>JANLWK010000111.1:0-26534 GCA_031364505.1 Candidatus Eiseniibacteriota bacterium
CCTCCACCTGTCGCCGCTCTATTCGGGAGCGATCCGCGGCACCGGGCCGCGCTACTGCCCGTCGATCGAGGACAAGGTCGTCAAGTTCCCCGAGCGCGAGTCGCACCAGGTGTTCGTCGAGCCCGAGGGCCGCGACGTCGAAGAGATCTACGTGAACGGGCTCTCGACGAGCCTGCCCGCCGAGGTGCAGCTCGCCTTCGTGCGCACGCTGGCGGGACTCGAGCGCGCCGAGATGATGCGGCCCGGGTACGCCGTCGAGTACGACTTCGTGTTACCGCACCAGCTCCGCCCGACGCTCGAGGTGAAGGGCCTCCCCGGTCTGTATCTCGCCGGGCAGATCTGCGGCACGTCCGGGTACGAGGAGGCTGCCGCGCAGGGATTCGTCGCCGGCGTGAACGCCGCGCTCTCGGTGATGGGCCGCGATCCGCTGGTGCTGCGCCGCGACCAGGCATACGTCGGCGTGCTCGTCGACGATCTCGTGACGCGCGAGCACCGCGAGCCGTACCGCATGTTCACCTCGGCCGCCGAGCACCGGCTGTTGCTGCGCGCGGACAACGCCGACGAGCGCCTCGCCGCGATCGGCTTCGAGCTGGGGCTCGTCACACGTGCGCAGCGCGAGCGCGTGCGCGAGAAGTACGCCGCGATCGACGCCGAGGCGCGCCGACTGTCGCGCGTGACGGTCACGGTGCCGGCGGCGCGGATGGCCCCGCCTGCCGGCATCGCCGCGCGGGACGCCGTCGCGCGAGGCGACGCGGCGGTCGCGGCGGCGCCGGCCGTCGCGCTCGAGACGAGACGCGTCTCGGCGCTCGAGTGCCTCGCGCGTGACGGCGGCGGCGCCGAGCTCCAGGCGTGCGGCGTCACGGTGGCGCTGCCCGAGGCCTGGGCGGACTGCCTCGAGGTGCGCACCCGATATCGTGGATACATCGAGCGCGAAGAGCGGCTGGCCCGCCAGCGCCACGGCCTCGAATCGCGGGAACTTCCCGAGGCGATCTGGGAGGCGGAGATGGGCGGCGTCTCGCGCGAGGCGGCCGAGAAGCTGCGACGCTGGCGCCCCACGACGGTCGGCCAGGCCTCGCGCATCGCCGGCGTCTCACCGGCCGACGTCGCGATCCTGCTCGTCCACGCCCGCCGCCTCCGCCCGGAGTCCTGAGCCGGGCCGACCCGAAGTCTCCGGCGCCCGCGCCCGATGCGCGCGTGCCCCGCGTGCCCCGCGTGCTAAGTTCCGCGCATGCGTGAGAAATCCGGCCGTCGCAAGCGTAACGTTCCCACGGGCCCGCCGCGCCCCGAGAGTACGCAGCATCCGCTTCGGGCCGCCTCGCGATCCGGGCGTGGAAGGAAGAACGTGCTCGGGCCGAAGGTGGGCGGGGACGCGGAAGCATGGCTCTCCACGCGGGCGCCGAACGGCACGTTCGACGCCGAGATGCTGATGCGCCACCGCGATTGGGCGTCGCTCGTCCCGTTGCTCGAGGGGCTGCCGCGCGATGCGTCCGAGGTCATGCCGCTGCTCGCCGCCTACGTGGCGCGGCTGCTCATGTGGAACCGCACGGCGTCGAACCTCGTCTCGCGCGCGGACGAATCGCGCCTCGTGACGCGTCACCTGCGCGAATCACTCGAGCCGGCGCGCTGGATCGCCGAGTCGGGTTCCGCGGTCTGCCTGGACTTCGGATCGGGGGCGGGTCTGCCCGGCCTGCCGCTCGCGATCGCGGGAGTCGGGGCCGAGTGGCTGCTCGTCGAGTCGCGCCGGCCGAAGGTTCTGTTCCTTCGCGGCGTCGTAAAGGAGCTGGGGATCAAGAACGTCCGGCCGATTCACGCGCGCCTGGAGGAGTTCATCGACGGCTCTGCTGCTGACGATATCGATATGCAGCACAATCCAATAGGAGTTTTTACGTCGCGAGCGACCCTGCCGCTGGTCCCCACCCTCGAGATGGCGGCGGAGGTGATGGGGCCGGGCGGACACGCCTTCCTGTGGAAGGGCAGCCGTCGCGAAGACGAATGGAACACGGCGGGCGAGATCGCGGAGCGATGGAGCCTCGAAGAGACGCGTGTCCTCGAAGGCGGCGAAGTCGCAGTTATGAATCTGATGCTCCGCAACTGATTACGTAGATTTGGTTCTGGCTGTTCCACGTGGAACATTCGCTTTGAACAGCCGTCGCGGCGCTGTTATTCTGCGCGCCTGCTGAGCCCCGCTCCCCGCTGTCGTGGTCACGGAGGTCCACTTTCCATGGGCGAAGGACGCTCGATCGCGATTGCCAGCCAGAAGGGCGGCGTCGGCAAGACCACCACCGCGATCAACCTGGGTGCCTGCCTGGCGCAGGAGAGCCGCCGCGTGCTGTTGATCGACATCGATCCGCAGGCCAACGCGACGAGCGGCCTCGGCACCAACGGTAACGATCACGCGCGTGGGACCTATGAGGCGCTGATCGGCTCGGTCGAGCCCGAGGCGGCGGTCATCCCGACCTCGCTCGCGAACCTGGACCTGATGCCCTCCGCCCAACGGCTCTCCGGCGCCGAGATCGAACTGGTCGGCGTCGATGGCTGGGAGAAGCGCCTGCGGTCGGCGATCGATCGGCTCCGGACGAACTATGACTACATCCTCATCGACGGACCGCCCTCGCTCGGACTCCTGACCGTGAACGCCCTGGTCGGTGCCGACTCGGTGTTGATCCCGCTCCAGTGCGAGTACCTGGCGCTCGAGGGGCTCACCCAACTGATCGCAGCCATCCGGCGAATCCAGGATCGGCTGAACCCCGGGCTGCGCATCGAGGGCGTGCTCCTCACCATGTACGATGCCCGCCTGAACCTGTCTCAACAGGTCGCGGACGAGGCCAAGAAATTCTTTGCTGACCGATTGTATCGCAGTGTGATACCTAGAAACGTGCGTCTCAGCGAGGCGCCGTCATTCGGCAAGCCGATCGTGCTCTACGATCCACACAGCAGCGGGGCCGACAGTTATCGGCAACTCGCCAGGGAGGTCATCGAGCGTGCAGAGGAAAGTGCTGGGGCGCGGGCTTGACGCGCTGATCTCGTCCAGCTCGACGACCACCGTCGAGCCCGGCGGTGCGCAGGAGTTGCCGATCCAGGAGATCGGCCCCAACCCACATCAGCCGCGAATCCGGTTTGACGACGAGGCGATCCGGGAGCTGGCGGCTTCGATCAAGTCGAGCGGCGTCCTGCAGCCGGTCATCGTCCGTCGTGATCCGGTCGGTGGATTCCAACTCGTCGCTGGAGAGCGCCGGCTGCGGGCCGCCGCGTTCGCGGGGCTCGAGCGGATTCCAGCCATCGTCCGGGACGTGCCCGACGATCGCATGCTCGAATATGCCCTGATTGAGAACATCCAGCGGCAGGACCTGAACCCGATCGAAGAGGCGAAGGCCTACGTCGCCCTCACGAAGGAGGCGGGGCTCACACACGACGAGGTCGCCGATCGCGTGGGAAAGCAGCGGGCATCGGTCACCAACTCCATGCGCCTGCTAATACTTCCACCGGAAGTGCAGGACATGGTTTCACGTGGAACATTGTCTGCCGGCCACGCCCGGGCGCTGCTCGCGCTGGGCTCGTCGGGTGAGATGCTGGGAGCCGCGCGCTATGTGAGCTCCAAGGGGTTCTCCGTGCGTCGCACCGAGGCGTTCGTGCAGCGCCGGATCCGCAAGGTGAAGACGCGTGCTCCGAAGTCACGCCTCGAGAATCTCGAGGAGTGGGAGACGAAGCTTCAGCAGAAATTCGGGACCAAGGTGGCCATCGCGCAGGGGCGCAAGGGAGGCCACGTCGAATTCGAGTTCTACAGCCAGGAAGACCTCGAGCGCCTGCTCGAGTCCTGGGGAGTGCTCTGATTCAGGAACGCGACGGAGTCTCGTCTTCCGTCGAACGCGGTGGCTGGTGCCTCAACCCATGGAAGGAATCGCGATGAAATTTCTGAATCGGACGACCAATGCCCCCGAGCAGGAAGCGACACCCAACACGGTGATCGGTGTGGGCTCCAGCTTCCGCGGAACGCTCATGGTGTCGGGAACGCTCAAGATCGACGGCGAGGTCGAGGGCGATATCCTCAACTGCGAGCGACTCGAAGTCGGCGAGCACGGCGTCATGCGCGCGGACATCGAGGTCAAGGAGGCGCTGATCGAGGGGCGCGTGTACGGCAACATGCGCGCGCTCGGAACGATCGAACTCAGGGCCGGCGCGCGTGTCGAGGGCGACGTGTGGGCCGTCAGCGTCGTGATGGAGCCCGGCGTCCATTTCACCGGCCGGTGCACGATGCTCGAGACCGGGTCCGAGAGCGTTCAGATGGGCCAAGAATACGCGCGGACGCGGTAGGATTGTCTAATTGAATTCATGTAAACAATTGTCCACGTTTCTGTTACGTATTACTCTGGTCTGCCTTATTTCGGCGGCCCGCGTTCCTGGTCCCTCGATCGCGGCCCCGCCGGCAAAGCCGGCCGCGCGCGCGTCGCGTCCGACGCCTCCAGCGCCCAGGTCCACGATCGCCATCGAGAATCTCGAAGGTTTGATCCTCGTCCCGGTGCGGCTCATCGGTCCTTCCGGCGTCGACACGAGCGGCGTGCTCGTTCTCGACACCGGCGCCGGGTTTCTCGGGCTCGACCTGCCCGTGGCCTCGAGGCTCGGCATCACGCAGAACGTCGATCCGCCGCAGGGAGTCGAACTCGCCGAGACACGGCTGAGCCGGCTCGAGTTGGGCCCGATGCAGGTCGACCAGGTCGGCCCCGTGCTGGTCCTCGATGCCTCGATCATCCGTCGTGCGGCCGGTCGCAGCGTCCTCGGCCTCGCCGGTGTCGACCTGTTCCGCGGCCGGGCGCTGTGGCTCGACTACGATCGCGAGCGCCTCACGGTCGTTCCCGCGCCGCAGCGGCCCGACACGTCGCTGTCCGAACCGGGCGAAAGCGCCGAAGCCGACGCCCGCATCGTCGCTCATTCACGCGAACTGTTCGGTGCGCGCCTGTCGGCGCGCGCCCGCGCGATTCGATTCCGTCTCGCGGGCGACAGCAAGATGCTCGTGCGCGCCCGTTTCTCGAACGCCGACGGGACGGCGATGAGCCGATGGCTCGATTTCGTGTTCGATACGGGTGCCACGAAGAGCGTGCTGTTCGAACCCGCGTTCTCCGAGAGCGTCGTTGCGGCGCGCGATTGGCGCAGCCTACGCGGGCTGATCGCGCCGACGCTGATCGGCACCAGCGACGCGCGGCTCGTCTTGGCACCCGCGGTGGAGCTCGAGGCCAGCGATGGCCGCGAGGCCGTGCGGCGCACGGACGTCGATTGCGCCGCCATCGAGACGCCGATCGGCGCGACAATCTCGAATGCCGTCGAGCGGCCGGTCGGCGGGCTTCTGGGCTATTCGTTCCTGAAGGGCGGATGCCTGGGGCTCGACTTCACGAACGGCGTCGTGTGGATCGATCCCGCGCGCCGCGCGCATCCCCCACGGCCGTACGAGTATTCGCAGGTCGGCATCCAGCTCGAGCGATCCGGCGATCGCCTCCTCGTGCTCGGTGTCGCCGAGGGTTCGCCGGCGGCAGAGGCCGGGATCCGCGTCGGCGATGAGCTCACGTCACTCAGTGGCCGCGCCGTGCGATCGGCGGACGTCACGCGCATCGCGGCGGCGCTCGAAGGCGCGCCCGGCACGCGCGTACGGCTCGTGTTCGAGCGCGACGGTGCGCCGAAGCAATACCTGCTCACGCGGCGCCGCCTGCTCTAGACGAACGAACGCGCCGCACCGCCTCGTCCCAGCACTTCGCGAGGTGGGAACGGGACACGCCGGTCGTGGCGGCCGCGATGCAGTGCGAGCAGCGGAGGCCGGTCGGGCCGCCACGACGTGACGCGTATTCGAAAGCTGCCTATCGGATCGGGCCGCTTATCGGGAGGTGCCAGCTATCCGGCCGCGGCGAGTTCCTCGGGTGCGCCATGGAGCGCGCGCAGCCGCGTGCGCAGGCGGTCGACGCGCGGCCCGCTCACGGTCTCGACGGCGTAGCGCTCGTCCCACATGAGATTCCCCCGCAGCCACACGCGCAGCTCGGGGAACTGTCCGAGCAACGAGATGCTCGTCCCGCCCTTGAGCTGGCGCACGACCGTGGCGATGCTCTGCGTCGGCTTGAGCGCCAGCAGCACGTGCACGTGATCGGATGCCGCCGCGACCTCGAGCAGCGAGATGCCGCGCGCGGCGCAGATCGCCTGGAGCTGGGCCTCGATCGCGTCGACGTGACGCCCGCGCAGTACGGATCGGCGTCCCCGCGTTCCCCACGTGACGAGGTAGTGGAGCTGGCTTCGGTAGACGGGCTCCCAACGGACCAGCAACGACTTCTCGACCTCGGGAGTCAGAAACGTGGCGGTCATGCGCTTCCTCCTGCGGGGACGTGAACAGATGTGCACCTACGGGTCCTGAAAAACGGGAGCATGATGGCTCCCGGTCGTGAGGCTGCTGTCGTGAGGCTCCTGCCGTGCAGCTCGGCCGCGGAGAACTCCCGGGCTTGTTACATCACTCGCATCACTCCACGCACCACGCCGAGCACACGGAACTCCACTCCGCGCTCGACGACGATGGGCTTGTACTTCTCGTTCGCCGCCACCAGCTCCACGCGATCTCGCTTCGGCTGGTAGTACTTCACGGTCGCTTCGTCCTCGAGCATGGCGACGACGATCTGCCCCGCCTGCGCGCGGTCCTGCTGGCGCACGACGACGTAGTCACCCTCGTGGATGCCGGCGTCGATCATGCTGTCGCCGCGCACCCGGAGCGCGAACAGGCCGCTCGGGTCGCCGAACAGGTCGGCCGTGTCGAGCCGCCCCTCGAAGTTCTCTTCGGCGAGGATCGGCTGGCCCGCGGCGACACGACCGAGCACCGGGATGCCCGCTAGCAGCCGCGGCGACACCGTGAGCTGGATGCCGCGCGACAGCTTGCTCAGCCGCTTCAGGTGGCCGGCGCGCTCCAGCATGGTCAGGTAGTAGCGCACGCCGTTCGTGGAGCTGATCTCGAACGCCTCGCAGATCTCGCGGATCGTCGGCGGGCGGCCGTTCTCGCGCGCTTGGCGCTGGATGTAGCCGAGAATGTCTCTGGCGCGGTCGTTCATGACTTGCGGACTCCTTCGTTCGGAACGGATGTCGTTCGCGAACCTGGCACGGCGCGCACCATACTGCACGCCCGTGCAGTCGTCAAGTGGCGCCGTCCTTCCGGCCCATCCCGAGGCGGCGAGCCCGTCCCGGCGGCGTCACTCGCGCCCGCGCGTGGACACTCAGGCGCCCTGGCCGACGGGCGGCAGCGGTGACACCCATCGCCCTAACGCGCTGTCGCCGTAGGCGATTTGCGCCTAACGGTGAGCCACCCGGCACATGGTCCCCGCCTTGCTCAACGTATCCCACGAGGTCGCAAGGCCTCGAACCACGACTGGCAAGGAGCGGCAGTGCGGGAACGCGAAGGTTGATCGCTATCGGGGGCCGATTGGCCGATGCAATTCCGCCCTCCGCTGCCTTGTCCGTCGGGGAACGCCTGCCGCGCGGAAGGCCGCAAGGTGGCGGCCGTGGCACGGACGTCACCCGCGCGGCACGAGTTCGAAGATCGCGATCTCCGGCGGGCACGCCACGCGGATCGGCAGCGACGGACACCCGATGCCGCGGCTCACGTACATGCGCGAGCCCCGGGACTCGTACCATCCCTCCACGTACGGCCAGCACCCCTTGGGCATGTAGAGCGGCGGAAGCCCCGGGATGCGAACCTGGCCGCCATGCGTGTGCCCCGCGAGCACCAGCGGAAACCGGCCGGCCACGTCGTCGAACAACACGGGGCAGTGAACGAGCCCGACGACGAACGCGTCGGGCGGCGTCATCGCGAGCGCCGCATCCGCGTCCGGCCACCCGGCGAGCGCGTCGTCGAGCCCCGCGAACCACACGCTCTCGAACAGCGGCGCCGCCTCGTTGCACAGCAGCCGGACGCCCCGCGCGCCCAGGAACGCGCGCCAGTCGTCGACCGAGTGGCCGTAGTCCCAGTTGCCCAGTGTCGCCCACAGGCCGAGCGGCGCGTGCATGCGTTCGACCGCCGGCCCGCACGCCTCGGGCGTGCCGCCCAAGGCCGCGAAGTCGCCGTTCATCGCGATCGCGTCGGGCCGCTCGGCCTCCAGCAGTTCGATCAGGCGGTCCTCGCGCGGCCCCGGCCGCACGACGTGGAGGTCGGAGACGAGTGCCAGCCGGATCGGGCGGCTGACGGGGGCCGGAACGCGGTGGCGCGTGATGACGATCTTGCGATTTGGCGTCCACACGCGGTCGAGCAACCGGTAGAGCCCGCTGCCGTGAACGAACATCGTGAGCAGGCGCTTGCGCGCGAGGATGTCTCGATGCCGCCGCTCCGCGTGCCGCCAGCGCGTGATCCGCGTCATCGCGTCGCCGCGCCCGCGCCGGTGGCCGGCCCCCGCCGCCACAGCGTGAACGTCTCGTGCTCCGCCACCGGCTGGGCCCCGCTCGCCGCCAGCGTGTCGGACAGCGCATCGAGGTCGGGCGTGTCATAGACACTCAATCCGGGCGAGCGGTCGATCGCGACGTAGTCCGCATCGCCGAGCCCGCGCGGCAGCAACGCCGCGTGCGTCCGATGAGTAATGTGAGGATAGAGCGCGGCGTGAGCCGCCACGGTCGCGCCGGCCGGCAGTCGCGCGAGTGTCGCCGCCACCGCGCGGTCGTGATCCGTCGGGGACATGGTGCGGATCGCATCGAGCGGCCCGCGCCCGAAGAACAGCAGGAAGCCGAGGACGACGAGCGCCAGGCGTACGGGCGGCAGGGCGGTGCGCGCTTCAGGTGCGGAGAGCTCCCCGGCTGCCGCCGGCCGCGCGAGCCCCGAGGCGAGCACGTACACGAGGAACGGGATCAACGCGCATTCGTAGTGGAAGCCCACGCCGTGACGCACGAAGGCGATGTTGAAGAGCGCTCCGGCGAGCGCGATGAGAGCGGCCGCGGGTGCGGCCGCCGCGAATGCCACGAAGGGCGCCCCCACCTGCGCCAGGTACTTGATGGACTCCGCGCGCGCGAATCGCGGCAGCACGTCGCCCCAGAAAGCGGCGGGATGGATCACGGCCGCGCGCAGGATGTCGCCGCTCGTCGCGCCCAGCCCGCCCAGCGCGCCGAGCCGCCGCACGAGCACGGTCTCGCCGCCGCCGCCCGCGAGGCGTGGCGTTACGACCGCGACCAGCACGACGAACGCCACGCACGAGGCCGCGAATAGCGCGATGCCATCGGCGCGTCCGGGGCCGCGTCCGGGGGCGCTGTCGCGCGCGCGGTCGGCCGTTCGCGTATCGCGCGCGCCCGACACATCGCCGCGCGCGATGAGCCACGCGCCCAGCATCGCGGTGTAGAACGGCGCCAGTTCCTTCACGAACCAGCTCGCGAGGGCCAGCGCCCAGAACCACGCGCGCCGCCGTGTCTCCATCGCGAGCAGCAGTCCCAGGAACAGCGGCACCAGCAGGTCGTCCTCGTGGAGGTCGAATACGTTCGCGGCGCGCAGGGGCCGGTACGCGAGCAGGCAGAGTCCCGCGAGTGCCGCCGCACCGCGCGTGGCGCCGCGCGCCCGCGCGAGCGCGTACGCGAGCGGGGCGCCGGCGGCGAGGGTCAGCGTCTGGAACACGAACAGCCCGCGAATCGAGGTCGTCACGAGATAAGCGATCGATCCGATCGCGAGCGCCGGCGAGAAGTGCTCGCCCAGGTAGCTGCCACCCTTAGCCATGTCGGCGTGCAGGAATCCGCCGCCGCGCGCCGTGCACCACAGCGCCTGATCGACGAACCCCAGGTCCCACGCGTTGGCGTGGAACGAATCGAAGCGCCGCGCCGAGATCCACACGTGGAGCGACGCGTACACGACGACGCCGAGCGCGAGCCACGCGCGCGGGTGTCGCTCGAGCGCCGCGGCCGCGTGCTCCGAGGCGCGGAACAGCGCCGGCGGCAGCCAGTCGCCCCGCCGCCACCGCCGCACGGCGAGCAGTGCGAGCAGCGCCCACGCGAACGCGTCGACCTGCGCGAGCTCGAGGCGCGCATCGCCGGCCGTGAGGCGCACGCCGCCCGTGACGACGAGTGCGGCGATGAACGCGGCGAGTACCACGATCAGGCGATCGAGCATGGCGGGCGAGCCTAGCCGAATCGCGCGCGGATGCTTAGGCGGCGCGATTGCGCTAGCGTGCGCGCGATGGTTCCCAAGCCCCGCCCGAAACTGCTGCTCCCCGCGCTGGTGCTCAACGTCCTGATCGCGAGCGGCACGTTCCTGGTCGTCAAGCGCACGCTCGTCGAGTTCCCGCCGCTGCCGCTCGCGCTGTTCCGCTTCGTGCTCGCCGCCTCGCTCGTCTGGCCGGCGGTGCGCTGGGCGCGGCCCGGCAAGCGCATCGCGCCGGCCGACCGGGCGGCGGTATGGCTGCTCGGCGTGCTCGCCGTGCCGCTCAACCAGGGGCTGTTCCTCGTCGGCATGAAGTGGGCGAGCGCATCGCACGCGGCGCTCCTCTACGCCCTGACGCCGGCGTTCGTCGTGCTCATCATGCTCGCGCGCGGCGCGGCGCGGCCGCGCGCGATCCAGTTCGGCGGCATCGCGCTCGCGTTCGCCGGCGTGCTGCTGCTGCTGCTCCAGCGCGGGCTCCACTTCGACCGCAACTCGCTCACCGGCGACCTGCTCGTGTGCGGCGCCGTGGCCGCGTGGGCCGGCTACATCGCCCTCGGCGCCGCGCTGTCGCGGCGGTACGGCCCGCTCATCGTCACGAGCGAGGCGCTGCTCGCGGGGACGCTCGTCTACCTGCCGATCGGGATTCCGTCGCTGATCGGTTTCCACCCGTCCGCCATCTCGACGACCGCGTGGCTCGGGCTGTTCTACCTGGCGTGGCTCACCTCGGGCCTCAACTACATCCTGTGGTTCTGGGGGCTCGAGCACCTGAAGCCGGCCACCGTGGCCATGATCACGAACGTACAGCCCATCGTGACCGCCGCGATGGCATGGGCGTTCCTGGGCGAGCGGCTGCCGGCCGGGTTCATCCTGTCGACGGCGTGCGTGCTGGTCGGCGTCTGGATGACGCGGTTGGCGGTGCCCGAGCCCGTCGCGCCGGGCACCGGGGCGGTCGGAAAGTAGCCGTCCTTACGAGTCGTTCTGACGATCGCAAGGGCAGCCAGAATGTTGTGTCGGCCGCGGGGACACTGACCTACCATTGAGGGCCTTCTGGCCCACCGCGCAATCATCCCCGAGGGGTTCGACGCCGTGATGACCGGATCCGATCGCCGACCCTCGCGGCGCAACGTGTCGAGCGTGCTCTGCTCCGTGCTCTTCGGCCTGTCATTCGGCCTGCTCGGGAGCCCGGCCGGTGCGCACCCACCGATCGAAGATGCGCTGCGGCGCCTCGCCCCCGAGGCTCTGACCGGCACTGCCGCCGCCCGCGCTTACCTCGAGCGCGGCGAGCTCGAGCGGCTCGAGCGCGAGTGGGACCTGGCGCTCGCCGACTACACGCGTGCCGAGGCGCTCGCCCCGTCGCTGCCGGGGCTCGACCTCGCGCGCGCCGAGCTGCTGCTCGACCGGGGCCAACCCGCCACGTGCGAAGCGGCGGCCGACGGGATCGTTGCTCGCGACGCGAACGCGCTCCGCGCGATCGAGCTGCGTGCCCGCGCCCGCGCGGCGCAGGGCATGCTCGGCGAGGCGGCGCGCGACTACGACCGCTGGATCCACGCGGCGGCGCGCGTGACTCCGGACGACTTCATCCGCCGCGCGCGATGGCTCGAGGCGGCGGGGCCGGCATACCTGGACGAAGCGTTGCGCGGAATCGACGCGGGCATCACGCGCTTCGGGCCGATCGCCGGGCTGCTGATCGAGGCCTCGGAGATCGAGTCGCGGCTCGGCCACTTCGCCGAATCGCGGGCGCGACTCGACCGGCTCGACGAGGAGATCGCGCGCGTGCGGCGGCACGAGCCGGCGCCTCAACGGGTTCCCCAGCGGGCTTCGACGGCGGCGCCCCGCGCACCGGTGACCACGGCCGCGCGCGCGGCCGGGTCGTCGGACCCACCGACGCAGCCCGTGCTCACGCGCGGTCCATACCTCCAGGCGGGCGGCTCGAGTCGCATCGTGATCCGCTGGCGCACCGACGTGCCGTGCGACTCCCGCGTCGAGCTGGCGCTGGACGACAATCCGTCCATCCCGGTGCTCGTGCCCGGAGACGTGACCGACCACGAAGTCGAGCTCACCGACCTCGGGCCGGCGATGGAATACAAGTACAGCATCGGCACCACGTGCTGCGACGTCACGGGCATCACGTTCGCCTCGTCGTCGTTCGTCACGGCCCCGGCACCGGGTCCCATGGGCCCGACGCGTGTCTGGCTGCTGGGCGATTCGGGCTTCCCCACGCCCGACCTCGCGCGCGTGCGCGACGCGTTCCTCCACTGGAACGGCGTCCACCGCCTCGACGCGTTCCTGATGCTCGGCGACAACGCGTACAACAACGGCACCGACTCCGACTACCAGGCCGCCGTCTTCAACATGTTCCCGACACTGCTCGCGCAGCACGTGCTGTGGCCGACGCGCGGCAACCATGACCTCCTCTACGCGCCGCTGTTCAGCGACTACTACGACATCTTCTCGATGCCGACGGCGGGCGAGTGCGGGGGCATGCCGTCGGCGAGCGAGGCCTACTACTCGTTCGACATCGGCCACGTCCACTTCGTCTGCCTCGACTCCGAGGGCAGCGATCGCACGCGATCCGGCCCGATGTTGCGCTGGCTCGAGAGCGACCTCGCGGCCTCGTCGCAGCCGTGGAACATCGCCTTCTGGCACCACCCGCCGTACAGCAAGGGCTCGCACGACTCGGACAACCCGATCGACAGCGACGGGCGCATGCGCGACATGCGCCAGGTCGCGGGCGGCATCCTGGATTCCGCCGGCGTCGATCTCATGATCTCGGGCCACAGCCACTCGTACGAGCGCTCGTACCTGCTCCGCGGCCACTACGGCGTCTCGGCCACCCTCACGTCCGCCATGAAGGTGGACTCGCTCGCCGGCCGCATCGGCGGCACCGGTCCGTACCACAAGTTCGGCGAGGGCAGGACCCCGCTCGACGGCATCGTGTACACCGTGTTGGGTTCGAGCAGCTCGGTGCACTTCGGGACGATGAACCATCCGGTGATGATCTCGTCGCTGCTGTCACTCGGCTCGATCGTCCTCGACATCGAGGGCCTGAGGCTCGACGCGCGGTTCCTGAACGACCAGGGCGTCGCACTCGACAGCTTCGCGATCTTTAAAGGCGCGGCTCTCGCCGCGCCCCGGGACGCACGAGTTGCCGACCTCGCGCCGCGGTTGCGATCGATCGCGCCGAACCCGATGCGCGCCGCCTCGTCGATCGTGTACGTGATGCCGCGGGCGGGCGACGCGCGGATCAGCGTCGTCGATCCGGCCGGCCGGCGCGTGCGGCTGCTCGAGTCCGGCCGGCGCGCCGCGGGCGCCCATACGATCGCGTGGGACGGCCGGCGCGATTCCGGCCATCGCGTGACGCCCGGCGTCTACTTCGCGCTGCTGGAGAGCGGCGCCGGACGCTCGAGCGCGCGGTTCGCGGTGCTGGAATAACCCAGTCGCGGCGGCGCCTCGGGCGGTTGCGCCGGGTGCCGTGCTGCTCCTAGTGTTCGCAGGCTTCGGCCCGCCCTTGCGAGAGCCCCCTGCATGCACGCCACCGCGACGACCCCCAACCTGACGAACCGAGTCCGCACGTACGCATCGTTCGTGCGGTTCGAGCACACGCTGTTCTCGCTGCCGCTCATCCTCGCCGGCATCTTCTCGGCGCCGGGGCGGGCGATGCCCGCCGCGCGCTGGGCGTTGATCGCCCTCGCGGCCGTGGGGGCACGCACGGCCGCCATGGCGATCAACCGCCTCGCCGACCGCCGGCTCGACGCGCTGAACCCGCGCACGCGTGTGCGCGAGCTGCCGTCGGGCGCGATGTCGTCCGCCGAGGGGTGGGGGCTGCTGCTCGCGAGCCTCGCGATCTACTTCGGCGTCTGCGCGCTACTGGGCCGCTGGTACGTGGCCGTGGCGTTCGTCCCGCTCGCGGCGTTCATCGTCTATCCGTATCTCAAGCGCTTCACGCCGCTCTGCCACTTCGGCGTCGGCGCGGCACTCGCGCTGGCGCCACTCGCGGGCTACGCCGCGGCGCATCCCGATCTCGCCGAGCCGCGGGCCGCGATCCTGCTCGCGGTGTTCGCGTTCCTGTGGGTGAGCGGCTTCGACATCATCTACGCCACGCTCGACGAGGCGTTCGACCGCGCGCACGGTGTGCACTCGATGGTGGTGTGGCTGGGGCGCCGGCGCGCGCTCCGGGTCTCGGCGGTCCTGCACGGCATGGCGAACGTCGCGCTGGCCGTGATGACGATCCTGGTGCTGCGGGCGGGTGGCGCGCGGTCGCCCCTGGCCGCGATCATCGTGTCCACGCTGGCTCTCTGCACGGCCACCACGCTCCTCGTCCTCGAGCAGCGCTGGGCCGAGCGCGTGGATCTCGCGTTCTTCAAGGTCAACGTGTGGGTCGGCGCGTGCGTGCTGCTCACCGTGCTCGCGGCGCGGATCCGCTTCTAGAGATGGGGCGCTACCTGATCGGCATCACGGGCGCCTCGGGGGCGGTGTTCGGCGTCGACTTCGTGCGACGCTGCCCGGGCGAGAAGTACCTGGTGATGTCGGACTGGGGCCGGCAGGTGCTGGCGTCCGAAACCGGGCTCAAGCCGACCGATCTCGCGGGCGCGGTGAAGAAGGTGTTCGCCGACACCGATCTCGCCGCACCCTTCTCGTCCGGGAGCAACCCATTCGACGCCATGGTGATCGTGCCGTGCAGCATGTCGACGCTCGCGCGCATCGCCGCCGGCATCGCCGACACGCTGATCACGCGCGCCGCCGCGGTGGCGCTCAAGGAGCGCAGGCGGCTCGTCGTGTGCCTGCGCGAGACGCCGCTGTCGAGCATTTCGCTCGAGAACGCGCTCAAGCTGTCGCGCGAGGGCGTGGTCGTGATGCCGATCTCGCCGCCCTGGTATCGCGCGCCGCAGACGCTCGAGGACGCCGTCCACGGCTTCACCGACAAGGTGCTGCGGCTGCTCGGCGAACCGGCGGGGCCGGGTTGGCGGGAAGGCGAGCTGGAGTGATCGGCTTCCGCACGCTCACCGACTTCCTCGCCGAGCTCGAGTGCCGCGGCGATCTCGAACGCGTCACGCGCGAGGTCGACTGGGAGTACGAAGTCACCGAGATCGCCTGCCGCGAGGCCCGCGCCGAGGGTCCGGCGCTGCTGTTCGAGCGCGTGCGGGGTGCTCAGTTCCCGCTCGCCGTCAACGTGCTCGCCGCGCGCCGCCGCATCGAGTGGGCGCTCGGCCGCACGCCCGCCAGCGTCGGCGCCGAACTGGAGGAGCTGCTCCACGCCGTGCCGCCGCGGGCGCTCGGAGATCTGTGGGCGCTCAAGTCCCGCCTGCCGCGCGTGCTCGCGATGCGGCCCGCGCGCGCGGCCTCGGCGCCGAGCCAGCAGGAGACGCTGGGGGCCAGGCTCGGAGCGCTGCCGATCCTCAAGCTGTGGCCGCAGGACGGGGGCCGCTTCGTGACGTTTCCGCTCGTCGTCACCGAGGACCCCGCGACGCGCAAGCGGAACCTGGGCATCTATCGCATGCACGTCTACGACGACGAGACGACCGGCATGCACTGGCAGATCGGCAAGGGCGGTGGGTTCCACTTCCACCAGGCCGAGAAGGCGGGCGCCGGGCTGCCCGTCGCGGTGCACGTCGGCGCCGATCCCGCGACGCTGCTCGCCTCCATCGCGCCACTGCCCGAGGGCATCGACGAGCTGGCGTTCGCGGGCTACCTGCGCGGCGCGCCGACGCGGTTCACGCGCGCGCGCACACTCGACATGGACGTGCTCGCCGACGCCGAGTTCGTGATCGAAGGCATCGTGCCGGCGGGCGAGCGCCGCACCGAGGGCCCGTTCGGCGATCACTTCGGCCACTACTCGCACGCCGCACCGTTCCCCGTGTTCCACGTGCGCACGATCACGCACCGGAGGCGCCCGGTGTTCCAGGCCAGCGTGGTCGGCAAGCCGCCGCAGGAAGACAAGTTCATGGGCGAGGCCGTGCAGGAATTCTTCGCCGGCGTCCTCCGCGTGATCCATCCTGAAATCGTCGACCTGTGGGCCTACTTCGAGGCCGGATTCCACAACCTGCTCGTGGTCGCGGTCGAGAACCGCTTCGCGCGCGAGGCGCGCAAGACCGCCCTGGGACTGCTCGGCACCGGGCAGCTCTCGCTCACGAAGTGTGTCGTGCTCGTCGACGAGGACGTGAACCCGCGCGACCGCGACGCCGTGTTCGGCGCCATCGCGCGCAACTTCGACGCCTCCGAGGATTTCCTGCTCATCCCCGGCGTGCCGCTCGACACGCTCGACTTCACGTCCTACACGATGAACCTCGGCAGCAAGATGGTGATCGACGCGCAAACGGTGCGGCGCGTGGGATCGGCGGGCGTGGCGGCGCCGGACGGCACGGCGGCCACCGGCGCGAACGGCAAGACCGCCGCGCCGCGCGCCGCGGATCTGAAGGATCCGCGTGCGTTTGACGCCACGATCACGGACTGGCGATTCGCATGGGGCGCGATGCTCGTCGTGCAGACGCGCAACGAAGGCCGAGCCGTCGTCGAGTCATTAGTTCACCGCCCCGAATACGCGAGCGTCCCCTTTGTTATTGCCGTAAGCCCAGACGTCCCACTCGCGGACGACGAGCTGCTGATCTGGGGCATCTTCACGCGCTTCGACTGCGCGCGCGACATCGTCGCCGCGGCCACCGAGTCGCGCGGCGCGTGGATGTCGGTGCGCGGCCCGCTCGGCATCGACGCTACGTGGAAGCAGGGGTATCCCGACCCCGTCGCCAACCTGCCGGAGGTCGTGACGCGCGTCGACACGTGGTGGGGGCGCGGAACCGTGGCGGCGGTGGACCCACCCGGCCGCACCGACTAGCCTCACCGCCCATGAGCCCCCTAATGAGCCGCCGTGAATCGATACTCGACACGTTCCGCGCCCCGCGCGCGCTGATCGGCATGATCCACGTCGGCGCGCTGCCGGGGACGCCCGGCGCGCGGATGAGTGTCGACGAGATCGTCGACCAGGCGATCGCCGAGGCGCTCGTCTACCGCGATGCCGGTTTCAACGCCCTGATGATCGAGAACATGCACGACGTGCCGTACCTCAAGGCCGCGGTCGGGCCCGAGATCACGGCGACGATGGCGGTGATCGCGCGCGAGATGCAGTACGAAGTCGACCTGCCGCTCGGCATCCAGATCCTCGCGGGCGCCAATCGCGAGGCGCTGGCGGCCGCGTTCGCCGCGAGTGCGCGGTTCATCCGGGTCGAGGGCTACGTGTTCGGCCACGTCGCCGACGAGGGCTGGATCGAGGCGTCCGCCGGCCCGTTGATGCGGTTCCGCACCCAGATCGGCGCCGGGAACGTGCGCGTGTTCGCCGACATCAAGAAGAAGCACTCGGCCCACGCCGTGACCGCCGACGTGGATCTCGTCGAGACCGCGAAGGCCGCCGAGTTCTTCCGCGCCGACGGCGTGATCGTCACGGGATCGGCGACCGGACGCCCGGCCGATGCGGATGAGGTCGCTGCCGTCGCCGCCGCTGTGGGCGTGCCGGTCTTCGTGGGCTCGGGGCTCACACCCGACAACCTCGGGAACTTCGACAAGGCCGACGGCTACATCGTGGGTTCGAGCGTCAAGCACGACGGCGTGTGGTCGAACGCGATCGATCGCCCGCGCGTCGAGGCCGTCGCCCGCGCATTCGAGCGGTTGCCACGGCTCGACTGAAATAACAACAGTAGCGCTCAACCATCGACGCGCCTGGAGCCCGTGCATGAAGCCCGACCTGGTGTGCCTTGGGAACCTGATCGTCGACGATGTCGTGTTCGCCGACGGCACGACCCGCATGGCCGAGCCCGGCGGCGCCATGCTGTATACCGCGCTGGGTGCGGCGTTGTGGGGTGTGCGCGTCGCCATCGTTGCGCCGGTCGGGGATGACTATCCGCGCGCGACGCTCGACGCGCTCGCGGCGCGCGGCGTCGATCTCTCCGGCTTGCGCCCGCTCGGCCGCCCGGGGCTGCGCACGTGGCTCCTCTACGAGCCCGCGGCCCGCCGCGTCGTCCACCGCATCGGCTTGCCGACCCACGCCGAGGCCTCGCCGAACGCCGATGACCTGCGGTGCGTACAGGCGCGCGCGTATCACCTGGCGCCGTGCCCGCTCGAATGCCAGGCGCGCATGCTCGACGCCATTGGAGATCACGAGGCGTATGTCTCGCTCGATCCGCACGACCCGATCGAGCCCGCGAGCCTCGAGCGCTGGCGCGCGATCGCCTCGCGCATCGATCTCCTGTTCGCGAGCCACGAGGAGATCCGGCTCACCGGGATCGACGAACACCCGCGCGAGACCCTGGAACCACTCACGGGCCACCGGCTGCGCTCCGTCGCGATCAAGCGAGGCAAACGCGGTGGCCGCCACGTCGACCTCGAGCATGCCGGCCGCATCACCGAGTGGCCGGCGCGCACGAACAGCGTGGTCGATCCCACCGGCGCCGGCGACGCGTTCGCCGGCGGCTTCCTGTCCGGCCAGCTGGAATCGCTCGGCCTGGCCGAATCGCTTGCCCGCGGCGTCGTCTCCGCGAGCTTCGCGCTCGAAGACTGGGGCGCCGCGGGCATGCTCACGGCGACGCGCGACGAGGCGCACCGCCGCTACGACGCGTGGCGCGAGGCGTTCGTCGGGTAACATCCACCAATGACTCCCATGACCCCACGCATGCGTATCTCCGAATCGGTGGCCGAGGCCCTCGCCGCGCGGCGGCCGGTGGTCGCGCTCGAGACGACGCTCGTCACGCATGGGCTGCCGTATCCCGAGGGCGTGGATGTGGCGATGGGGCTCGAGGCGGCGGTCGTCGCCGAGGGCGCGGTGCCGGCGACGATCGGCGTGCTCGACGGCGCCCTGCGTGTCGGGCTCGATCGCTTAGGCCTCGAGCGACTGGCGACGGCGAAGGACACGGCGAAGCTCAATCTCGGGAATCTCGCCGCGCGGCTCGTGAGCGGCGGGCCGGGGTCGACGACGGTGGCGGCGACGATGCTCGCGGCCTCGCGCGTCGGCATCGACGTGTTCGCGACGGGCGGCATCGGCGGTGTGCATCGCGGCTCGACGGATTCCGGCGACGTCTCGGCGGATCTCACGGCGCTCGCGCGCTTTCCGGTCGCCGTCGTGTGCGCGGGCGCCAAGGCGGTGCTCGACCTGCCGAAGACGGTCGAGATGCTCGAGACGCTCGGCGTTCCGGTCCTCGGGTTCGGCACCGATGAGTTCCCGGCGTTCTACCGGCGCTCGAGCGGGCTTCCGGTCGACGCGCGCTTCGACGATGCGGGCTCGCTCGCCGTGGCGGTGCGCGCGCACTTCGAGCTGGGTTCGGGCACGGGCGTCGTGATCGCGAATCCTATCCCTGAGGCGCACGAGCTGCCGGCCGAGGTGTACGACCAGGCGCTCGCCACGGCGCTCGCCGATTCCGAGCGCGCGGGTGTCCGCGGCCGCGACGTCACGCCGTTCCTGCTCGACCGCATGCGGACGCTCACCGACGGCCGCAGCGTGTTCACGAACCGCGCGCTGCTCGAGCACAACGCCCGAATCGCGGCCCGGCTGGCGATCGCGCTCGCGGCCGCTTAAGCCGCGCTCGTCCGAACCGTTCGGCTCGCGCCCACCCCGTTTCGAGCCGCGCGCTTTCTACACTCGGCAACGGCAACTCGGCCGCCGCGCGCGCGTATTACCTCAAGGCATGCTGGAATTTCCGCACATGTAACGCGTTTCTTGGCGCTCGTCGGTCGCGCGTTGCGACCGGTCCGGCGCACGCGCCAGTGTGCTGCGCCCGCCGCGCACGAGGACCCGCGCAGGGAAAGGCCCTTCCAACCTTTCCCCGCGCCGCATGCTCCAAGCTCACGCAGAGACCGGGCGCAACTCCCCCTTACGAGAGAGCGAGTCATCGTATGAAACCTGCCCTGACCGTCCTCACCCTGCTGATGCTGGCGCTGCCCGCGGCCGCCCAGCCGCCGGCCGTTCCCGCCAAGGACGTGAAGTGCGGGAAGGCCGCGTCCACGATCAACATCGATGGCGCGCTGAACGACGCCGCGTGGGCCGCGGCCGAGGTGTGCAGCACGTTCCTGCAGCGCGATCCCGTCGAAGGCGGACCGCCGAGCCAGCGCACCGAAGTGCGCGTGCTCTACGACGACGGCGGGATCTACGTCGGCGCGCGCATGTGGGACTCGGCACCCGATTCGATCATCAAGGAGCTCGTGCGCAAGGACACCGGCACGCGCGCCGACCGCTTCACGCTGTACCTCGATCCCTACAACGACAAGCGCAGTGGGTACTTCTTCGGCCTGAACGCGGTCGGCACGCAGTACGACGGCACGCTCTACAACGACGGCTGGAGCAGCAACTCGTGGGACGGCGTATGGGAAGGCCGCTCGCGTGTCGACGACCAGGGCTGGACGGCGGAGATGCGGATTCCGTTCTCGCAGCTGCGCTTCGCCAAGGCCGATGTCCAGCAGTGGGGCATCAACTTCGGCCGCCAGATGGGGCGCGGCTTCGAGGACGACTACTACGCGATGCGGCCCAAGCGCTCGAGCGGCTTCGTGTCGCTGTTTCCGCAGCTCATGGGCCTCGAGAACGTCACGCCGACGAACGCGATCGAGGTGATGCCGTATGCGAATTCCAAGGCCGAATTCCTGATCCACGAGCCCGACGATCCGTTCAACGACGGCACGCGGTTCAAGCCCAACCTGGGCGGCGACCTGCGCATGCCGCTGGGCAGCAAGCTCACGCTAAACGCGGCCGTGAACCCGGACTTCGGCCAGGTCGAAGTCGACCCCGCGGTCGTCAACCTGTCCGATGTCGAGACGTCATTCAGCGAGAAGCGGCCGTTCTTCGTCGAAGGCAGCTCGATCTTCGACACCGGCCAGCAGGGCGCCTCGGATTACTGGGGCTTCAACTACCCGTCGCCGTCGTTCTTCTATTCACGCCGCATCGGCCGCACGCCGCAGCTCGGCGCGCCCGACGACGCCGCGTTCTCGGACAAGCCGCAAGGGACGACGATCCTCGGCGCCGCCAAGCTCGTCGGCAAGCTCACGCCGAGCACGAACTTCGGCACGCTGCAGGCGCTGACCGCGAGGGAGTTCTCGAAGAATCAGCGCGGCGATCTGTCTCGCTTCGAGTCCGAAGTCGAGCCGATGACGTACTACGGCGTGTCGCGCATGCTCAAGGAGTTCTCGGAGCGCCGGAACGGCCTCGGCGTGCTGAGCACGATCACCGCGCGGACGATGGACGATCCCGACGTCGAGCATTCGCTCAACAGTTCGGCGTTCACGGGCGTCGTCGACGGCTGGCACTTCATGGACGACAACAAGTCGTGGATCCTTTCGGGCTGGGCCGGCGGCACGCACGTGCGCGGCACGAAGGAGCGGATGCTCGCGCTCCAGACCGGACGCGTGCATTACCTGCAGCGGCCCGACGCCTCGAGCTACGACGTCGACTCGAGCGCTACGTCGATGAGCGGCATGGGGGCCCGGCTGTGGCTCAACAAGGAGAAGGGGAGCTGGATCAGCAACTCGGCGATCGGCATGTTGTCGCCGGGATTCGAGCTGAACGACCTCGGCCTCGAGACGCGCACCGACGTCATTAATTCGCACGTCGGCATCGGTTACAAGTGGACCGAGCCGACGAAGAACGTGAAGAACCACAACTGGCTCGCCGCGGCGTTCGGCAGCACGAACTTCGACGGCGACCTCACGAACGCGGGCGTGTGGACCAAGGCGTTCTGGTGGTACACGAACAACTGGACGCTCAATCCGGGCTTCGCCTACAACCCGCAGAGCGTGAACCCGCGCCGCAGCCGTGGCGGCCCGCTGATGCTCAACAAGCCGGGCTACGAGTTCAGCAACTTCTTCGACACCGACGGCAGCCGGAACCGCTACTACTACATCGACTACTACCAGTACATCCAGCCCGGGGAGAACTCCTGGAACTACAACATCAACCCGGGACTCACCTGGAAGCCGGCGTCGAACATGTCGGTGCAGCTCGGGCCCGGGTACGAGAGCGCGCGCGATGGCGCGTTCTACGTCGCGACGATCGAGGATGCCGCGGCGACGGCGACGTTCGGCCACCGCTACGTGTTCGCCCGGCTCGACCAGCAGACGCTGTCGGCGAACATCCGCTTCAACATCTCGTTCACTCCGACGATGAGTCTCCAGTTCTACGGCCAGCCGCTGATCTCGACCGGGCGCTACTCGGACTTCAAGGAGCTGGCGCGCCCGCGCAGCCTCGACTTCGTCCCGCAGGGTTCCGGTGGGTGGACGTACGATCCCGCGACGCGCCAGTTCGACCAGGACGGCGCCGGCACCGCGTACTCGGGCAAGGTGAAGGACTTCAATTCGAAGTCGCTCCGCGGCAACGCGGTATTCCGCTGGGAGTACCTGCCGGGCTCGGCGTTCTACCTGGTGTGGACGCAGCAGCGCACGAATGACGAGTCGCGGCCGGACATGAACATCGGCCCGTCGTTCCGGCGGCTCACCGACTCGAAGGCCGACAACGTGTTCCTCGCGAAGGTCACGTACTACATGACGCTGTAGCGATTTATGACGTGCCCGGCGCTCCGCGCCGCGTCGCCTCCGCGACGCTTCCCCCGTCACCGCGCGGGATGCGAGGGCTCGAGGCTCCGGCTATACTGCCTCGTCCCTCGCGTCCGTTGTTCGGACGCGGCATTCGACACCCGGCCCGGACGCCTCCGTGACCCACATCGCATCGATCCAGACGTCGGACTCGCGCGTCGCCGCGGCACAGCGCACGATGCTCGGCGGCGGCCGGCTGAGCCAGGAAGACGGCGTGCGCCTGTTCGACGCGCCCGTGCTCGAGCTGGGCAGGCTCGCGAACGCCGTCGCCCGCGACCGCCACGGCGACCGCGTGTACTTCACGGTCAACCGCCAGCTCAATCCCACGAACGTGTGCGTGCTGAGCTGCAAGTTCTGCGACTACGCGAAGAAGCCGGGTGCGCACGGCGCGTACACGATGTCCGAGACAGACATCAAGGCCCACGTCGATCCCGAGATCCACGAGATCCACATCGTCGGCGGGCTCCACAACAAGTGGCGCTTCGACGACTACCTGAACGTGATCCGCTGGGTGAAGGAAGTGAAGCCCGACCTCCGCGTGAAGGCCTACACAGCCGTCGAGATCGACTTCTTCTGCCGGCTCACGAAGCAGCCCGCCGAGTGGGTGCTCGAGCGCCTGCGCGAAGCGGGGCTCGACGCGTTGCCGGGCGGCGGCGCCGAAGTGTTCAGCGAGCGCGTGCGGCGCGAGCTGTACCACCAGAAGATCGGGTCCAGCCGCTGGCTCGAGATCCACGAGATCGCGCACCGGATGGACATCCCGTCCAACGCGACGCTGCTCTACGGGCACATCGAGACGCGCGCCGAACGCGTGCAGCACATGATCCTGCTGCGCGAGCTCGAGGACCGCGCCCCCGGCTTCTTCGCGTTCATCCCGCTGGCGTTCCAGCCCGGCGTCACCGGGCTCGTGCGGCGGCAGGCGTCGGCGATCGAAGACTTGAAGACGATGGCCGTTTCGCGGCTCGTGTTCGACAATGTGCCGCACGTCAAGAGCTACTGGATCATGCTCGGCCAGGACACGGCGAGCGTCGCGCTCAACTTCGGCGCCAGCGACCTGGACGGCACGATCGGCGTCGAGAAGATCGCGCACGCGGCACTGGCGCGCTCGCCGGTCGGCATGGCCGAGGCGTCGATGGTGCACACGATCCGCGAGGCCGGGAAGATCCCCGTCCAGCGCGACGCCCTCTATCACGTGGTGCGCGAGTACCCCGCCGAGGCGCCGGCCGGCGTGGCGGCGGCGGTCTGATGGCGACGCGCCACGCCCCCGGCTTCCTCAAGCTCGTCGAGGCCGCGCGCAAGGACGTGCGCGAGGTCACGATCGAGGACTATCGGCGCAGCGCGGCCGCGGGCGAACCGGTGACGCTCATCGACGTCCGCGAAGACCACGAGTGGGCCGCCGGCCACTTGCCCGGCGCGATCCATATGAGCAAGGGGATCATCGAGCGCGACGTCGAGGAGCGCATCCCCGACCCGGACACGCCGATCGTGTGCCAGTGCGGCGGCGGATTCCGCAGCGTCCTCGTTTGCGAAAATCTGAAGAAGATGGGCTACACGAACGTCTCGTCGCTCGCCGAGGGCTACCGTGGCTGGGTGTCGAGAAAACTACCGATCGAAACCGACAAACCCTGACCGGGTTTCTTGGAGGAGCACGTCATGGCGGAACAGCAGCAGGCGACGGACCGAACCGCATTCGTGTGGAACGAGCTGATGACGACGGACATCTCGAAGGCGACGGCGTTCTACACCGCGTTGTTCGGGTGGACGACGCGCGAGATGGACATGGGTCCCGCGGGCAAGTACACGCTGTGGGTGAAGGACGGCAAGGACCAGGGCGGCGGCATGCAGATGCCGAACGTTCCGGCGCACTGGCTGTCGTACGTCGCGGTGCCGAACGTGGACGAGTCCGCGAAGAAGACGATGGAGCTCGGCGGCAACATCCACGTGCCGCCCACCGACATCCCGAACGTCGGACGCTTCGCGGTCATCCAGGACCCGACGGGCGCCTTCCTGGGACTCCTGACGCCGAAGATGTAGCGGCGGCACTCCGCCCGCAACGAATCCGCGCCCGGCCTCGTCGAGACCGGGCGCGTTTCGTTGATGACGCCGCGCGCAGCGAGCGCGGCGGGTGGTGGACGTCAGGCGGTGCGGCGTCGGGCGATCACGATGCCGGCAATGCCGAGCAGGAGGATCAGTGCGGCGATGCCGAGCGGCGTCAGCGCGGGGGTCGCTGCGGACGTGATCTGGATCGAGCCCGACATATTGCCGTGGAACTCGCAGTTGTAGAACAACTGGTTCGGGGCGTTCGGGGGAACATCGAAGGAGAGCGTTCCGTTCTGGGTACCGTTGCCGGTGACTCCGTTCGTGAACTGGTTCCCGGTGCCGATGGAGTTGATCGTCTTGATGTAGAAGGGATGCCCGTTCGCGGTGACGTCGAAGTCGTAGCTCTCACCCCGAACGAGGTGCAGCGTCGCATTGCCCACGCCATTGATCTTGTACGCGATGGCGCCGTTGTTGACGACCGTGATCGTGGTCACCGCCCCGGCCGAGGCGGCCAGAACGAGGGTCGCGGCCAACACCATCATGGCGAACGCAGAGCGCACACAGACCTCCGGAGATGTCGGGCAAGCGGGCCTGAGGGTGGCTCCGCACGACGCGTCAGTAGAAGAAAATGGTACCACTCGACTCATCCCCGGGGGAACGCATTCCGCGGCGCTTCCGGGGTATTCCGCATGATTACGGCCATCGCGAAGGCCCGCCACCGAGCCGATAACCCTGGGACTCATGGGACTCATGGTCACGACTGAAACACCGCGCCCCCGAACGATCACGCGCCACGTGCACGCGTGGGACGCCGCGGTATGCGCGCTGGCGCTCGCCGTCGTGGAGCCGGTGACGGCCCATGCGCTCGACATCGCCCGGCACCTGCCGCCCGCGGGCGCCACGTACGTTGCCGAGGAGGTTCGCATCCGCTGCGACGACGGCAACTCGCTCGGCGGCACGCTCACGCTGCCGACGCGCGGCGTGCTCACGGGCGGGCGGCGGCTGCGGTACGCCGCGGTCGTGCTCATCGGCGATGCCGGCGGGGGCGATCGCGACGGCGTCCCGGCGGCGGACTCCTCGGGCGGCACGACAGCGCGGCCGCTCTACGATCTCGCAGACGCGCTGACGCGCCGCGGCATCGCGGTGCTCCGGTTCGACGACCGCGGCGACGGCGCATCGACCGGGGCGGCCGGTGTCACGCCCTACGACCGCGCGAGCGAGGCGCGAGCCGCGCTCGAGTTGCTGCGCCACCGGCCCGAGATCAACTCAGCGCGGATCGGCGCGGTGTCGCTCGGCGACGGGTCGACCAGCGCGCTGCTGCTCGGCGCGATGGAACCGGCGCTGCTCGGCCTCGTGATGCTGTCCCCGCGCGCCTCGTCGGCCTCCGCAGCACTTCCCGCGGACACGTCCGATTCACGCGGGACGTTCTGGGGGGCGTTCGACCCCATCGCCACGGCCCGCGCCGTGAGCCTGCCCGCGCTGCTGGTCTACGGTGAGGCCGATCCCGCCCGCACGCACGGCGAGGCCGAGGGTCTCGCGGCGGCACTCCGCGCCGGCAGCAGCGATGTCACGTTGCGCCTGCTGCCCGGCCTCGCGCGCGACCTGATGCCGGCGGCCGGCGGCGATTCCGCGACCGGAGCCCCGCCGCGACTGGGCGAGGCGGTACTCGATCCCGTCGGCGGGTGGCTGTCGCTCCGGCTCGGGCCGCCGTCCACGTATCGCGCGCCCGTCGCCACGCACGCGCCCCGGGTTGCGAAACGCGCCAGGCGTTAGCGAGCGTTCGGCCCGCGCGTCTCGGGGGTCCGATCGACGCCGGGAG
>JANLWK010000314.1:0-5644 GCA_031364505.1 Candidatus Eiseniibacteriota bacterium
CCCGACTGGTGAGCTTTCCCTGTAACGCGGCCTCTACCACACCCAGCCGCCGAGCGTCCCGAACTCCCATGACGATGTCATCCATGGGGGTGACATAATCACTGCGGCGTTAGGGGGTGACATTTTCACTGACGTCCCACAGTTCGCAATTTCCCGTTGACCTCAGAACGTACCTGCCGATAGTATTCATATCTCTCGCCGCGCAATCCCGCGCCGCGACCGACTGGAAGGAGCGTCCCATGGCAGCCATCGCCCAAGCCATTCGCGTGTCACGCCCCTTCCGCGTCCTGATCTAGCGAATTCGTTCGCTGGCCCCCACGGCCGCCCCGGATGGGAGCGGCCGGTTCTGTTTTCCCCACAGAATTCGCCGTTCGCGTGACCTCCAGCGGGGAACCGTTCCGGCGCTTCCAGCGCCCGATCCCTTCGAATTCATGAGGTCACGCACACCATGTCACTCGAACAGCTGGGTTGGGATTCCGAGTACGAACATCAGTTCACGTCACATCGCGAAGCGGGGCTCGTGCCCGCGCGCGTCGCCCGCGAGGATCGCGAGCGTTACCTGGTGCTGCACGAAGGCGGTGAAAGCCCGGCCGAGATCGCGGGCCGCATGCGTCACGAGGCTCGAACGCGAGCGGACTATCCGGCGGTCGGGGACTGGGTGGGCATCCGCGTGGCGGGCGGTGACGGCGCCGCGACGATCGCCGCCGTGCTGCCGCGCCGCAGCGTGTTCGCGCGGAAGATGACCGAGGACGTGACCGACGCGCAGATCGTCGCCGCCAACATCGACGCCGTGTTCGTCGTCATGGGACTCGACGGCAATTTCAACGTCCGTCGCGTCGAGCGCTATCTCGCGGCGGCGTGGGACAGCGGCGCGCAGCCGGTCGTGGTGCTCAACAAGGCGGATGTCGTCGAGGACATCGAGTCGGCCGTGGCCGAGGTCGAGGCGGCCGCACCCGGCGTTCCGGTCGTGGCACTGAGTGCCCTGCGCGGTGACGGCGTCGAGGCGCTCGGCGAGTGGCTGGCGCCGGGACGCACGATCGCGCTAATGGGTTCGTCGGGCGTCGGCAAATCGACGCTCGTGAACGCGTTACTCGGTGAGGAGCGGCTGGCGACGGGTGACGTGCGCGAAGTGGACTCCAAGGGCCGCCACACGACCACGCATCGCGAGTTGGTCGCGTTGCCGGGGGGCGCGCTCATGGTCGACACACCGGGCATGCGCGGGCTGCTGCTGTGGGGCGACGAATCGTCGCTGTCGAGCGCGTTTCCGGAGGTCGACGCGCTGGCGGCGCAATGCCGGTTCCGCGACTGCGGCCACCAGAGCGAGCCGGGCTGCGCGGTGCGCGAGGCCGAGGCGGAGGGGCGGCTCGACGCCGGGCGCCTCGCGAGCTGGAAGAAGCTCCAGCGCGAACTGCGCTGGCTCGCGATGAAACAGGACGCGCGCCTGAAGTCAGAGGAGACGGCGAAGTGGAAGGTGATTCACAACTCCATGAAGCATCATCCGAAGCTCAAGGCGCGGGGTGAACGATGATGGAGACCTCGCGAGGACTGACGCCCTGGGGTCACATTCACGGCTCGAAACGCGTATCGTCGACCCACGGTGGCGCGGCACTCGCGGCGCCGCCGTCCGGGGACAGGATCGAGGAGGAGTCGATGAACGCGCAGCGCACGGAGACCGCCACGCTGGCGGGCGGGTGCTTCTGGTGTGTGGAGGCAGTGTTGGAGCGGTTGAAGGGCGTGCGCCGGGTCGTCTCGGGCTACATCGGCGGACGCCACCCGAACCCGTCGTACGAAGCCGTGTGCACCGGAGTCACCGGACATGCCGAGGCGGTGCAGGTCACGTTCGAGCCGGACACGATCTCGTATCACGACCTGCTCGAGATCTTCTTCGCGTTCCACGATCCGACGACGCTCAACCGGCAGGGCGCCGACGCGGGCACGCAGTACCGGTCGGCGATCTTCCCGCACTCGGACGAGCAGCGCGCGATGGCCGAGCGGGTGATCGCCGAGCTGACGCGGGCGGGCACGTTCGACGGGCCGATCGTGACGACGATCGAGCCCGACGCGCCGTTCTACCCGGCCGAGGCGTACCACCAGGGTTACTACCGCGGGCACGGCGACCAGGCCTACTGCCGCGCCGTGATCTCACCGAAGCTCGCGAAGCTGCGGGCGAAGTACCGCGACCGCCTGGCCGAGGAGCAGACGGCGAAGTAGACCGTCCGTGGGCGGGGGGCGGGTGGGCGCCTTCGCGCCGCGCCCGCCGTGTTGCGATATCATCCGCGTCCCCGATGCCCGCCTCACGCGGAGTCAGATCCATGGGATCCACGGGAGCGCCGCGATGATCGTGATGAAGTTCGGCGGCACGTCGGTCGGCGTGCCGGGCAATTTCGAGAACGCCGTGGCGCTCGTGCGCGACCGCGCCGGGCTTGATCCGGTGGTCGTCGTGAGCGCGCTCTCGGGCGTGACGAACCTGCTCGCCGACTACGCGCGGAACGTGCAGGAGCGCGTGCGCCTGGCGCGCGGCTTCGAGGAGCGCCATCTCGAGTTCGCGCGCGCGGTCGGCATCCCCCCGGGAACACTCGATGCCGGCCTCGACGCATGGCGGCGCGAGCATGCGCTCCACGCGGCCGCGGGGCGGCCGCTGACGTCCGAGGCGCGCGACCGCGTGTTTGCGTTCGGCGAGCGTCTGTCGGCCACCCTGTTCGCCGCGGGGCTCCGGCGCGCGGGACTCGACGCGCTCGCGGTCGTCGCGGGCGAGGCGGGGCTCGTCACCGACGATCGGTTCGGCGCCGCGCACCCGTTGCCCGAAGCGTACGCCGGCATGAGTGCCGCGCTCGCCTCGCGGCCGCCGGTCCCGGTCGTCACGGGTTTCATCGGCCGCACCGCCGATGGGCGGCCCACCACGCTCGGGCGCGGCGGATCCGACTACAGCGCCGCGTTGATCGGCGCGGCACTGGGCGCCGAGGAGATCCAGATCTGGACCGACACGAGCGGCATGCTGTCGGCCGACCCGCGCATCGTCCCCGAGGCACGGCCGGTCGCGCGGCTGTCGTTCGCCGAGGCGAGCGAGCTGGCGTACTTCGGCGCGCGCGTACTCCACCCCAAGACGCTGCTGCCCGCGATGGAGCGGGGCATCCCCGTGCGCGTGCTCAACACCGCCCAGCCGGGTGACCCCGGCTCACGCGTGACCGCCACGGCCGATCCGGCCGACGACGCGTGGCGCGTGAAGTCGATCGCGTGCAAGAAGGGCATCACCGCCGTCACGATCGTCTCGACGCGGATGCTGCTGGCCCATGGCTTCCTGCAGCGCGTGTTCGAGGTGTTCGGCCGCCACCAGATCGTCGTCGACCTGGTCACGACATCGGAGGTGTCGATCTCGGTGACGCTCGACGACACCTCGCGCCTGAACGCGGCGCTCGCCGATCTCGAGGGCATCGGACGCGTCGAGGTGCGGCGGGATCTCGCGGTGGTCGCCGTGGTGGGCGAGGGCGCGCCGCAGCGCGTCGGGCTTCCGGGCCACGTATTCACGCTGCTCGGCGGCGTCGGCGTGGGGATCGAGATGATCTCGCAGGGGGCGTCGCGCGTGAACCTGTCGTTCGTCGTGCGCGAGGAGGACTCCGACAAGGCCGTGCGCCTGTTGCACCGGGGCCTCGGCCTCGACGTCGAGCGCGCGCCCGCGACTGCCTGAGCCGCCTCTCGCCGCCGGGTGCCGCGGGCGCGCTCCGCATCGGCGGAGATATTGCGGCCCAATGATTTAGGTTGCGATCCTTTCTTCAAGACGGGGACGCTTCAGGCCGATAACGAGGTGGGTTCGCGCAGCACCGCCAACACCACCCCGGGACCACGCATGTCCGATCGGCCTCAGACACATGCCCGCACGATCACGTCGATTCTGATCGAGGCGGGTGTCGTCACCCAGGAACAGGTCCAGGCCGGTCTCGAGCGGCAGCGCGGGACGGGGCAACGCATTGGCGAGGCCCTGGTCGAGATGGGGGCGGCGACCGAGGAGGACATCGGCTGGGCGCTCGCCCGCCAGCTCGGGCTGTCGTTCGTCGATCCGCACCCTGATGCGCTCGATCCCGAGCTCGTCCATTCGTTTCCCGAGGATCTGCTCCGGCGCCTCGTCGTCGTGCCGCTCGTGCGTGACGACTTCGGTCTGTCGGTGGCGGTCGCGGATCCCACCGACGCGCGGGTCGCGCATCAGCTCGAGCGGATGTCGGGTTGCGCGCTGCGCCTGTCGGTCGCGACCCCCAGCGCCATCCGCCGCGTGCTCGGTGGCGTCTCGGGCCGCCGCCCGCCGGGCGGCGAAAGCATCGGCGCCGAGGCCGATGCGCGCGCCGAGTCGATGGCGCTGCTGGACCATGTCGCCCGGGCCAGCGCCGCGGGCGCGCGCGAGATCCACTTCATCCCGGAGGCGGGCGGGTACGCCGTGGCGCATCGCGTCGCCGGACGCCTCGTCGAGGTGGGCGCCGAGGGTGAGGAGTCGCTGAGCGCGCTGCGCGCGCGGATCGAGTCGCTGCGCGGGCCCGTGCTCGGCGCCGACTCGCTGCACGCCGCGGGGTCCATCGAGTGTCCCGCCGGCACCGAGACGATCCGGCTCGGCGTCTCGCTGCTGCGGATGCCCGCGGGCGTGGCGGTCACGCTCACGCGCCTCGGCACACCGGGAGCCGTATCGCTCGAAGCCCTCGGGCTCGAGGCCGTCGATCTCGCCCGGCTGCGCGGCGCGCTCGATCCTCCCGCCGGACTCTGTCTCATCGCCGGGCCGCCGCGGTGTGGCGGGTCGACGACGTTCGCCGCCGTGATGCGCGACGTGTCGGGCGCGTCGCGCCGGACGCTCCTTCTCGAGGGCGCGTCGGGTTTCGGCGCCACCGGATCCGCGGGGCGCGCGGTGTCCGCCCATGCGGGCGTGGACTGGGCCTCGATCGCCGTCGCCCAGTCGGCCGACGTCGTCGGGCTGGACGGCGTGCTTGACGGCCTCGCGGTCGACGGCCTCGTTCCCGCCGCGGGCGCCGGGCGACTGGTCGTCGCGCGCACCGATTGGACCGACACGTTCGCACTGCTCGAATACCTCGCCTCGCGCGCCGACACGCGCGCGGCGTTCGCCGACCGGCTGCGCTGCGTGATCCAGCAGCGCGCGTTCGAACCCATGCCCGCGGGATCGAATGGCGAGCCGCACGCGCGTGTCGTCTTCGAGCTGCTCACGGTGGACGACGCGCTGCGCGCCCGGCTCCGTGCCGGCGCGCCCGCCGCCGAGCTGCGCGAGACCGCGGTCGCGGGCGGATTCGTCCCGCTCGGCGAGCGCGTGCGCGCGACCGCGCACGCCGGACTCATCGACCTCGCCGCCGCCACCCGGCCCCTCACCTAGGCCCGCCCGATGCCCTGCGATCTTCCCGCGCTGCTCCAATTCGCCAAGGAACAGGGAGCCTCCGATCTCCACATCTCGGCCGGCATGCCGCCGATCGTGCGCATTCGCGGCGACATGGTACGCATCAAGATGCCGCCACTGACGCGCGAGGAGGCGACCTCGGCGATCATGAGCATCCTCACCGACGACCAGCGGAAGGCGTTCGAGCAGCAGTCGGACCTGGACTTCGCGCTCGAGCTGCGCGGCGTCGCGCGGTTCCGCGCGAATCTCATGCAGCAGAAC
>JANLWK010000359.1:0-15869 GCA_031364505.1 Candidatus Eiseniibacteriota bacterium
GATGGTGATGCCGGGGGACAACGTGGACGGGATGGACGTCGAGTTGATCTCGACGATCGCGATGGAGGACGGCCTGCGCTTCGCGATTCGCGAGGGCGGTCGCACCGTCGGCGCCGGCGTCGTCACCCAAATCGTCCAGTAACGAAGTCGCCAGGAGAAACGAACGATGCGCGATCACGTCACGCTCGCCTGCAACGAGTGCAAGCGCCGGAACTACATCACGTCGAAGAACAAGCGGCTGCATCCCGACCGCGTCGAATTCAAGAAGTACTGCGCCTCGTGCCGCAAGCACACGGAGCACAAGGAAACACGCTAGGCGAGCGAGCCTGACCGAGCGCGCAGGCCAGTAGCTCAGTCTGGTTAGAGCACCGGTCTCCAAAACCGGGGGTCGTGGGTTCGAATCCCTCCTGGCCTGCCAGTCTCCCGAACGGGAGTGACGAACGCGGGGAATGAGATGAGTACGACGGCGGAACCGAAACTCGGAGTGATGGACCAGGTCCGGGCGTTCTGGAAGGACGTGGTCAGTGAGTTCTGGAAGGTCAGCTGGCCGACGCGTGCCGAGCTGCGTGATTCGACGATCGTGGTGATCGTCATGGTGATCATCGTGTCCGCGTTCGTCGGCATCGTCGACCGCGTGCTCACGATGGGCGTCGGGCTGCTGTTCCGATAGGACGACAGGACATGACCAGCGCAAGCACGCCGCAGCAGGACACGACCACGAACACGGACTTGAAGTGGTACGTGGTCCACACCTACTCGGGCCACGAGAACAAGGTGAAGACGAACCTCGAGAAGGCGATCCACTCGGCCGCGCTGGACGACCATTTCGGCCAGATCCTGGTGGCGACCGAGGACTTCGTCGAGATGAAGGACGGCAAGCGGAAGACGTCGAAGCGGAAGACGTTCCCGTCGTACGTGCTGATCCAGATGAAGCTGAGCGATGAAACGCGCCACGTCGTGCAGAACGTGCCCGGCGTCACGCGATTCATCGGCTCCGGCCAGAGTGCCGTGGCCCTCAAGGAGAACGAGGTCCGCCGCATCATGGGCCAGATGGAGCAGACGAAGGCCAAGCCGACGCCGACCGTGACGTTCCGCGTCGGCGATCACGTGCGGGTGGTGGATGGTCCGTTCAGCGCCTTCAACGGCGTGGTGGATGAAGTGAACAACGAGCGGGGCAAGGTCAAGGTCATGGTCAGCATCTTCGGCCGCGCCACGCCCGTCGAACTCGATTTCCTGCAGGTGCAGCCGGTCTAGACCGGCCCTGCGCAGGGGACCCTTATGGCAAAGCCGATTCAGGCGATGGTGAAGCTCCAGTGCAACGCCGGCAACGCGACGCCCGCGCCGCCCGTGGGACCCGCGCTGGGGCAGCACGGCATCAACATCATGGAGTTCTGCAAGCAGTTCAACGCGCGGACGCAGGCACAGACCGGGCTCGTCATCCCGGTCGTGATCACGATCTACAGCGATCGCTCGTTCACGTTCATCACCAAGACTCCGCCGGCGGCCATCCTGCTCAAGCGGGCGGCCGGACTGGCGAAAGGTTCGGGAGTTCCGAACCGTACGAAAGTGGGCAAGGTGTCCCGCGCGCAGGTGCGCGAGATCGCCGAGCTCAAGGCTCCGGATCTCAATTCGGCCACGGTCGAGGCCGCCGAGATGATGGTCATGGGGACCGCTCGGAGTATGGGCATCGAGATCGCGGAATAACGAAGAGAGGCTAAGGGATGGTTCGCCTGGACAAGGAAGCGGCGGAGCAGTTGCTGCGAGGCAAGACGCCACGAGAGATCTACGACATCGTTCGCGAGCGCTGTTCCCAGGCTCCCGGCGCGAGCATCAATGACTTCTTCGAGACCCTCGATTGGGTCGTTCAGGAAGGCTACGCGACCGAGGCCGAACTCGAGGCGGTGGAAGAAGAGAACAGCTAGCGCCGAGCCGGGACGTCCGCGTTCCGGCCCGCTCGCGATAGCCTCGAGACGATTCGTTCAACCTTCATCACCCTTCATCCAAGTGGGAGTGGTGCCGTCCGCGCCACGCAGACCACGGGAGGATTCATGGCTCAACACGGCAAGCGGTATCGCGCTGCCGAAGAGCTGACCCGCAAGTCGTCGGGTCCCATGCGGGACCTGTCCGAGGCGGTCAAGCTCGTGAAGCAGACGGCGCGCGCCAAGTTCGACGAGACGATCGTCATCTCGTCGCATCTGGGGGTCGATCCCCGCCACTCCGACCAGCTCGTCCGCGGCACCGTCGTGCTGCCGCACGGCACCGGCAAGAAGATCCGCGTGCTCGTGCTCTGCAAGGGCGACAAGGAGAAGGAAGCGCTGGCGGCGGGAGCGGACTTCGCCGGATCCGACGACTACGTGAAGAAGATCCAGGGCGGCTGGCTCGACATCGACGCGATCGTCGCCACGCCGGACCTGATGGGTGAGGTCGGCAAGCTCGGACGCGTACTCGGGCCCCGGGGCCTGATGCCGAATCCGAAGAGCGGGACGGTGACGTTCGACGTCGCGAAGGCGGTGACGGAGCTCAAGGCGGGCAAGATCGAGTTCCGCGTCGACAAGGGATCGAACGTTCACGCTCCGGTGGGCAAGGCGTCGTTCGGTGAGGCCCAGCTGCTCGAGAATGCGCGCGCGTTCCTGCGCGAGCTCGTGCGCGCCAAGCCGGCGGCGACGAAGGGGGCCTACATCAAGTCGCTGACGATGAGCGCCACGATGGGTCCGGGAATCGTCCTCGACGCGTCCGCGGTCACCGCGGAAATGAGCCACTAGGAGGACGACATGCCGACCGCACAGAAAGAACAGATCGTCCAGCAGGCGGCCGAGAGCCTGGCCGGGGTGAAGGGGATCTACCTCGCCGACTTCAGCGGCATGACCGTCGAGAAGGTGTCGCTGCTGCGCACGCGGTGCCGCGCCGAGAAGGTCAAGTTCCACGTGGTCAAGAACACGCTGCTCAAGCGCGCGTTCAACAGCCACGGCATCCAGGACCTGGATGCGTACCTGGTCGGGCCCACCGCCGTCGTGTTCTCCACGGAGAACGAGGTGTCGCCGGCGCGCATCCTGGCCACGTTCGCCAAGGAGTACGAGCGGCCGCGCATCAAGGCCGCGGTGGTGGACGGACGGTTGTTCGACGAGAAGCAGATCGCTCAGCTCGCGACGCTGCCGAGCCGCGAAATCATGATGTCGCAGGTGCTGGGAACCCTGATCGCGCCGATGACGACGTTCCTCGCCGCGATCGAAGCCACGCTGCAACTGCCCGCGGTGATGGCCGACGTGCTCGAGAAGGAGAAAGCGAAGTCCGCCTGAAATGCCTCCGGGCGCCGAGCGCCCGTGACCGAATCGTCAACACGATCCACCCGATCCGTAAGGAGAAGACGAACATGTCCAGCGCAATCGACCAGGTGCTCGACCTCATCGGCAACATGACCGTGCTCGAGCTGTCGGAGCTGAAGAAGAAGTACGAAGACAAGTTTGGCGTCACGGCGGCGGCCCCGATGATGGCGATGCCGATGGGCGGCATGGGCGGCGGGGGTGCTGCGGTAGCCGAGGAGCAGACGGAGTTCGACGTCGTCCTCATGGGTGCCGGCGACAAGAAGATCCAGGTCATCAAAGTCGTCCGCGAGCTGACGGGCCTCGGTCTCAAGGAAGCCAAGGACCTGGTGGACGGCGCCCCGAAGAACGTGAAGGACAAGGTCACCAAGGCGGAAGCCGCCGACATGAAGGCGAAGCTCGAGGAGCAGGGCGCGAGCGTCGAGATCAAGTAGACCGTTGCGCCGTCCGTTGAGCGGTTCCGGCGAGTTCATGGCCCGCGCGCCCCGGCGCGCGGGCTGGATCTGCTGCCGGAGAACCGGACTGAGGCGCCACGGCTCACCCGGAGCGCCGAGTCGGGGGTGCGATGCCCCCGGCGCACGTCAGCGGCCACATCCTTCCCCACTCAGAAAGGCGGGAAGACCTTGAAGAGCACGCGCCGTAAGGAACGCAAGAGTTTCTCCAAGATCTCCAGCGAGTGGAACCTGCAGATCCCGAATCTGCTCGAGGTTCAGCTCAAGAGTTTCCGCGACTTCCTCCAGATGGAGACCGCCCCCGACCGTCGCCGGAACGAGGGGCTCCAGGAAGTGTTCAGCGGGGTGTTCCCGATCAGCGACCCGCGCGAGATGTTCTCGCTCGAGTTCGTCGCCTACGAGATCGGCGAGCCCAAGTACACGATGGACGAGTGCGTGGAGCGCGACCTCACGTTCTCGGCTCCGCTCAAGGCGCGGTTGCGCCTGATCACGCGCGAGGAAGTCGACGGCGTGCGCCGCGACAAGGACGTGATCGAGCAGGAAGTCTACCTGGGCGAGCTGCCGCTAATCACCGACAGCGGCACGTTCATCATCAACGGCGCGGAGCGCGTGATCGTCTCGCAGCTCCACCGTTCGCCCGGCGTGTTCTTCGACGAGCTGACGCACCCGAACGGCAAGCTGCTGTTCTCGGCCCGGATCATTCCGTACCGCGGCTCGTGGGTGGAGTTCAGCCTCGACGTGAACGACATCATGCACGTGCACATCGACCGCAAGCGCAAGCTGCCGGTCACCGTGCTGCTGCGCGCGCTCGGCTTCGTGTCCGACCGCGAGATCCTCGAGCTGTTCTACGAGAAGGAAACCCTCGACGTGAGGGGCAAGAAGGCGGAGACGGCGCTGGGCCGCATCTGCGCCCAGGACTTCGTCGACGAGTCGACGGGCGAGATCCTGATCGAGGCGAACGACGAGCTGAACCCCGAGAAGATCGAAATCCTCAAGAAGTCGGGGATCGAGTCGCTCGACGTGTTCACGATCCCGAAGCAGGACGAGGCCGACGTCGTCCGCAACACGCTGCGCAAGGACCCGACGCACTCGCAGGAAGAGGCGCTGCACCGCATCTACAACCTGCTGCGGCCGGGCGAGCCGCCGCGCGCCGATTCGGCCCGCGAGATCCTGAACAAGCTGTTCTTCAACCCCAAGCGCTACGACCTGGCGCGGGTCGGCCGCTACAAGCTGAACCAGAAGCTGCCGCACGAATACCTGCTGCCGGGCCGCGACGTTCGCAAGCGCCTGACGCTCGGGAACCCGGACCTCGTGCACACGACGCTGTGCCGCGAGGACTTCATCGTCATCATCAAGTACCTGCTGCTGCTGCGGACGAACGGCGAGCTGGTCACGGATCGCGGGCCGGACATGGCGATCACGGACGACATCGACCATCTCGGCAACCGCCGCGTGCGTTCGGTGGGCGAGCTGCTCGCGAACCAGTTCAACATCGGCCTGGCGCGCATGGCCCGCATCATCCGCGAGCGCATGTCGCTGCAGGACCAGGAGCAGATCACGCCGACGGACCTGGTGAACTCGCGCACGATCTCGGCGGTGATCCAGAGCTTCTTCGGCAGCTCGCAGCTGTCGCAGTTCATGGACCAGACGAACCCGCTCGCCGAGCTGACGAACAAGCGCCGCTTGTCGGCGCTCGGACCGGGCGGCCTGACGCGTGACCGCGCCGGGTTCGAGGTCCGCGACGTCCACTACACGCACTACGGCCGGGTCTGCCCGATCGAGACGCCCGAAGGTCCGAACATCGGGCTCATCTCGTCGCTGTCGACCTACGCCAAGGTGAACGAGTTCGGCTTCCTCGAGACGCCCTACTTCCGCGTGGAAAACGGGGTCGTCGACCGGAAGAAGCCGGAGTTCCTCGCCGCCGACGTCGAGGACCGCGCGTACATCGCGCCGTCCAGCACGGCGTTCGACAAGAAGACCGGCAAGATCGAAGAGGCGATCCTCACCGCGCGGTCGCGCGGCGAGTACCCGATCGTCGAGCCGCAGCGGGTCGACTACATGGACGTGTCGCCGATCCAGCTCGTCTCGCCGGCGGCGGCGCTGATTCCGTTCCTCGAGCACGACGACGCGAACCGCGCGCTGATGGGCTCGAACATGCAGCGCCAGGCCGTGCCGCTGCTCGTCACCGAGGCGCCGCTCGTCGGCACCGGCCTCGAGGAGAAGGTGGCGCAGGACTCGGGCGCGCTCGTGCTGGCGCGTCGGTCGGGCATCATCGAGTTCGTGTCGGGCGAGATGATCGCGATCCGCTACGAGCGCGACGAAGACGACGCGCCGATCGACTACAGCGAGCAGCCGAACCTCGACATGTACCGGCTCACGAAGTTCCGCCGCTCGAACCAGGACACCTGCCTGAACCAGCGTCCGGTCGTCACGGAGGGCATGAAGGTCAAGAAGGGCCAGGTCATCGCCGACGGTCCCGCGACGCGGGAAGGCGAGCTGGCGCTCGGGCGCAACGTCATCGCGGCGTTCATGCCGTGGGGCGGCTACAACTTCGAGGACGCGATCCTGGTGAGCGAGAAGCTCATCAAGGACGATGTGTTCACCTCGATCCACATCGAGGAGTTCGAGCTGCAGGTGCGCGACACGAAGCGCGGCGTCGAGGAGATCACGCGCGAGATCCCGAACGTGTCCGAGGACGCGGTCAAGAACCTCGACGAGGAGGGCGTCGTCCGCATCGGCGCGCGGGTGCGCCAGGGCGACATCCTGGTGGGCAAGGTGACGCCGAAGGGCGAGCAGGAACTGTCGCCCGAAGAGCGGCTGCTCAAGGCGATCTTCGGCGACAAGGCCGGCGACGTCCGTGACGCCTCGCTCAAGGCGCCGCCCGGGATGGACGGCATCGTCATCGACATCAAGGTGTTCTCGCGCCGCGAGAAGGACGAGACCACCAAGCAGCAGGAGAAGAAGAAGATCGACCGGCTGCGCCGCGAGAGCAAGAAGGAGCGCGAGCGCGTCGCCGACGTCCGCATCGCGACGGTGTCCGAGATCCTGGACGGCCTGATCGTGAACGTGCTGCGCAGCGCCTCGGCCAGCGAGCCGGTGGCGCGCAAGGGACGCAAGTTCTCGCGAGAGTTCCTCGAGGAGATCGATCTCGACGACCTCGCCTGGGGCACCCCGGTCACCGAGGACGATCGCGTCAACGACCGCTTCTGGAAGGCGATGGAAGGGGCGCAGTCGGCTTTCACGCGGTGCGAGAAGGAGCTCGAGAAGGAGATCGAGAAGGTCACGCGCGGCGACGAGTTGCCGCCCGGCGTGGTCAAGCTCGTCAAGGTGTACATCGCGAAGAAGCGCAAGCTGTCGGTGGGCGACAAGATGGCCGGCCGCCACGGCAACAAGGGCGTGGTCGCCAAGATCCTCTCCGAGGAGGACCTGGCCTACCTGCCCGACGGCTCACCGGTCGAGATCGTGCTCAACCCGCTGGGCGTGCCGTCGCGAATGAACATCGGCCAGATCCTGGAGACCCACCTCGGCTGGGCCGCCTCGCGGCTCGGCTACAAGGCGGAGACGCCGGTGTTCGCCGGCGCCACGGTCGACGAGATCAAGGCGGAATTGCGCGTCGCGGGGCTGCCCGAGGACGGCAAGACCATCCTGTACGACGGGCGCTCGGGCGAGGCCTTCGACGAGCGCGTCACGGTCGGCTGCATCTACATGTTGAAGCTGAGCCATCTCGTGGACGACAAGATCCACGCGCGGTCCACGGGTCCGTACTCGCTCGTCACCCAGCAGCCGCTGGGCGGCAAGGCGCAGTTCGGCGGCCAGCGGTTCGGAGAAATGGAAGTGTGGGCGCTCGAAGCGTACGGCGCCGCCTACACGCTGCAGGAGTTGCTGACGGTCAAGAGCGACGACGTGGCCGGACGCTCCCGAATCTACGAGGCGATCGTGAAGGGCGAGAATCCGCCGGAGCCCGGCGTGCCCGAATCGTTCAACGTGCTCGTGAAGGAGCTCCAGAGCCTGTGTCTCGAAGTGCAGTTCGAGGGAGTATGAGCGGGCGACTGCCCGACAGTGGTCCGCGAGGAGGAACTCGATGATGCAGGAAACCGAACTGCAGGCCCCGTTGAACCTGGCGTCCACCGCGCTCGGGTTCGGGCGTCCGGAGGAGCGCGCCGAGCGCCGCCGCCCGACGTTCAACTCGATCCGGATCAAGCTGGCATCGCCGGACGTGATCCGCGCGTGGTCTCACGGCGAGGTCACCAAGCCCGAGACCATCAACTATCGCTCGTTCAAGCCGGAGAAGGACGGGCTGTTCTGCGAGAAGATCTTCGGCCCGGTCAAGGACTGGGAGTGCAATTGCGGCAAGTACAAGCGCATCCGCTACCGCGGCGTCATCTGCGACCGCTGCGGCGTGGAAGTGACGCAGGCCAAGGTGCGCCGCGAGCGGCTGGGCCACATCCAGCTTGCCGTGCCCGTGTCGCACATCTGGTTCTTCAAGGGCGTGCCGTCGCGCATCGGGCACCTGCTCGACATGAGCATCCGTGACCTCGAGCGCATCCTCTACTACGAGTCCTTCGTGGTGATCGACCCGGGCAACACCGGGTTCAAGAAGAAGGAGATCATCAGCGAGGAGCAGTACAACGAGGTGATGGACGAGCAGCCCGATTCGAACCTCAAGGCGAAGATGGGCGCCGAGGCGATCCGTGACCTGCTGGGCGAGCTGGATCTCGACGAGCTGTCGACCGAGCTCCGCGCGCAGGCCAAGATGGAGACCTCGGTCCAGCGCAAGAAGGAGCAGCTCAAGCGCCTGCGCATCGTCGAGGCGTTCCGCAACAGCGAGAACCGCCCCGAGTGGATGATCCTCGAGGTGGTGCCGGTGCTGCCGCCGGACCTGCGCCCGCTCGTGCCGCTCGAGGGGGGTCGGTTCGCGACGTCGGACCTGAACGACCTCTACCGCCGCGTGATCAACCGCAACAACCGGTTGAAGAAGCTGATCGACATCCGGGCACCCGAGGTCATCCTGCGCAACGAGAAGCGCATGCTGCAGGAGGCTGTCGACGCGCTGTTCGACAACGGCCGCCGCAGCCGCGCCGTGCGCGGGCAGGGCAATCGGCCGCTCAAGTCGCTGAGCGACATGCTCAAGGGCAAGCAGGGCCGGTTCCGTCAGAACCTGCTCGGCAAGCGCGTCGATTACTCGGGCCGTTCGGTGATCGTCGTCGGCCCCGAGCTCAAGCTCAACCAGTGCGGGCTGCCGAAGAACATGGCGCTCGAGCTGTTCAAGCCGTTCATCATCCGCAAGCTCGAGGACCGCGGTTACGTGCAGACGGTCAAGAGCGCCAAGCGGCTCGTCGAGCGCGAGAAGCCCGAGGTGTGGGACATCCTGGGCGAGATCATCGAGAACCACCCGGTGCTGCTGAACCGGGCGCCCACGCTCCACCGACTCGGCATCCAGGGCTTCGAGCCCGTGCTCGTCGAGGGCAAGGCGATCAAGATCCATCCGCTCGTCTGCGCGGCGTTCAACGCGGACTTCGACGGCGACCAGATGGCCGTGCACGTGCCGCTGTCGTTCGAGGCGCAGATCGAGACCAGCCTGCTCATGCTGTCGACGCACAACATCCTGTCGCCGGCGCACGGCCGGCCGCTCGCGACGCCGAGCCAGGACATCGTGCTCGGCTGCCACTACGTGACCAAGGCGCGAGGCGAGGCGCTGAACCCGCGGGCCAAGGACGCGAAGCTCGAGGCCACCGACCCGCGGCGGCTGCGCGTATTCCACGACCCTGCCGAAGTGCGTGCGGCGTGGGACAACCGGCAGGTGCCGCTGCACGCGCGCATCGCCCTGCACGCCCGTGGCCTCGTGCTCGCGAAGCCGGATCCGGGCGCGTACATCGTGACGACGGCCGGCCGGGTGCTGTTCAACGAGGTCATTCCGAGCGAGCTCGGCTTCTTCAACGAAACGATGGACAAGAAGCGGCTCGAGTCGCTGGTGGGCGAGTGCTACAAGCGGCTCGGCGCCGAGATCACGTCGGACCTGCTCGACGAGCTCAAGAACATGGGCTTCAAGTACGCCACCCAGGCGGGGTTCACGGTCGGCATCGACGACGTGCGCATCCCGCCCGAGAAGGACGAGATCATCGCGACGGCGCGCGGCGAGGTGGACCAGGTCAACGCGAACTATCGCGCGGGCGTGATCACCGAGGGCGAGCGCTACAACCGCGTCATCAACACGTGGACGCACGCGACGACCGAGGTGGAACAGGTCACCTTCGACGGTCTGTCCAAGGACCGCGACGGGTTCAACCCGATCTTCATGATGGCCGACTCAGGATCGCGCGGTAACCGCGAGCAGGTGCGCCAGCTCGCCGGTATGCGCGGCCTGATGGCGAAGCCGCAGAAGAAGATCACGGGCGGCCTGGGCGAGATCATCGAGTCGCCGGTCATCCACAACTTCAAGGAAGGCCTCACCGTGCTCGAGTACTTCATCTCGACGCACGGCGCGCGCAAGGGCCTCGCGGACACGGCGCTCAAGACGGCCGACGCCGGCTACCTGACGCGGCGTCTCGTCGACGTGGCCCAGGACATGATCATCAATGAGTACGACTGCGGCACGATCCGCGGCCTGTCGGTCGGGGCGCTCAAGGACGGCGAGGACATCATCGAGCCGCTCGCCGACCGCGTGCTGGGACGCGTCGCGGCCGAAGACGTCATGCACCCGATCTCGAACGAGATCATCGTCGAGGCGACGCAGCTGATCGACGAAGAGGTGGCGGCACGGGTGGACGAAGCGGCCAAGGCGGGACTCGAGAAGTTCCGCATCCGCTCCGTGCTCACCTGCGATTCGCGCCGCGGCGTGTGCGCGAAGTGCTATGGCCGCAATCTCGCGACGGGCCGCCCGGTCGACCTGGGCGAGGCCGTCGGCGTCATCGCGGCGCAGTCGATCGGCGAGCCGGGCACGCAGCTCACCCTGCGCACGTTCCACATCGGCGGCGTCGCCGGACGCATCGTCGAGCAGTCGCGCGCCACGGCGAAGGACTCGGGCACGATCCGCTTCGTGGACCTCGATACCGTGCGGTTCGAGGGCAAGACGGAGTCGGAGGCCGCCAAGGGCAAGGACGTCCACGTCTCGGTGAGCCACCACGGCGAGATCGAGCTGTTCGATCCGCCGACGGGGCGCGTCCGCCAGCGCTACAACGTCCCCTACGGCGCCCACGTGTTCGTGGCCGACGGCGAGGAGACGAAGCCGGAGGCCGTGCTGTTCGAGTGGGACATCTACAACAAGCCCGTCGTCACCGAGAAGGCCGGCACGGTGCGCTTCGTGGACGTGAAGGAGAAGGTCACGGTCCGCGAGGAAGTCGACGACACGACGGGCGCCAAGCAGCTCGTGATCATGGAGGACCGCAATAAGGAGCTGCAGCCGGCGATCGACATTCTCGGTTCGGGCGGGCAGAAGCTGGCACACTACCCGCTGCCCACGAATGCCCGGCTCGAGGTGCGCGACGGCCAGGTGGTGTTCTCGGGCGACGTGCTCGTCAAGACGCGCCGCGAGGAGGCCAAGACCCGCGACATCACGGGCGGTCTGCCGCGCGTCGCGGAGCTGTTCGAGGCGCGGCGGTCGAAGGACGCGGCAACCGTGTCCGAGATCGACGGCGCGATCGAGTTCGGCGGCGTCACCCGCGGCATGCGCAAGGTCGCGGTGCGCGGCGAAGAGGGCGCGCTGTCCGAGTACCTGATCCCGCAGGGCAAGCACCTGTACGTGCAGGAGGGCAGCCAGGTCCGGGCCGGCGACCGGCTCACCGAAGGCCCCGTCAACCCGCACGACATCCTGAAGATCAAGGGCATCGAGGAAGTGCAGGAGTACCTGGTGAACGAGATCCAGGAGGTCTACCGGCTGCAGGGCGTGCGCATCGACGACAAGCACATCGAGGTCATCGTGCGCCAGATGCTGCAGAAGGTGCGGATCGAGGATCCGGGCAACACGGCGTTCCTCGAGGGCGAGCACGTGGACCGGCTCGTCGTGCTGGAGGAGAACGAGCGGATGCTGGCGGAAGGCCAGCAGCCCGCCACGTTCCAGCCGCTGCTGCTCGGCATCACCAAGGCCTCGCTGTCGACCGAGTCGTTCATCTCGGCCGCCTCGTTCCAGGAGACGACCCGGGTGCTCACCGAGGCCGCCATCCAGGGCAAGGTGGACTACCTGCGAGGCCTCAAGGAGAACGTCATCATCGGCCACCTGATTCCCGCCGGAACGGGCATGCCGATGTACCGTAAGTTGCGTCTGGAGAGCGAGAAGCAGGCGTTGATGCCCATGGAAGAGGACGCCGGGGCGAAGACGGCCTGATTCGAGGGTTTGCGATCGATCCCGCCCCGGGACTTCCCGCGGGCGGGATCGATGTTTGCGGCGGTTGGCAGGCTTGACAGGACGGCGGCACTTTCCCTATTGTCCGCCGTCTGCGCGGTGAGGGGCTTGCTCATTCCGCTCGGTGGTCGTCGTCCCGGCATACCCGCGCAAATCCAACCCAGCAGGGAATTTTGGGTCGCTGACACGCTCCGATTCGAAGCCGATGTGGCCTCGAGTCGGCTCGACTGTCGGCCCTCCCCACACGGATCTCGGGGACGGCCGCGGGCGTTGCGCGCGCGATCCGTTCGGAAGTGCCAGGAGGTCTTAGCGTGCCGACGTTGAATCAGCTCGTGCGTCATGGACGCAAGAGGATCGCCGTGAAGACGGGCGCGCCGGCGCTACGGTCGTGCCCGCAGAAGCGGGGCGTGTGCACGCGCGTGTATACGACGACGCCGAAGAAGCCGAACTCCGCGCTGCGCAAGGTCGCGCGCGTCCGGCTCACGAACGGCGTGGAAGTGACCGCCTACATCCCGGGCGAGGGGCACAACCTTCAGGAGCACTCGATCGTGCTGATCCGCGGCGGGCGCGTGAAGGACCTGCCCGGCGTGCGTTATCACATCGTGCGCGGGACGCTCGACGCCAGCGGCGTGAATGGCCGTAAGAAGAGCCGCTCGAAGTACGGAACGAAGTCGAAGTAACGAGAGGAACCGAGACACATGCCTCGTAAGGGCAACATCGTCCGCCGCGAAAGCATGGCGGATCCCAAGTTCGACAGCCTCGTCGTGACGCGCTTCATCAACACGATCATGAAGTGCGGCAAGCGCTCCGTGGCCGAGGGCCATTTCTACAAGGCCATGACGCTCGTCGAGACCAAGACGTCGCAGGACGCCATGACCGTGCTCAAGCAGGCGATGACGAACGTCAAGCCGGTGCTCGAGGTGAAGTCGCGGCGCGTCGGCGGCGCGAACTACCAGGTCCCGGTCGAGGTGCGGCCCGAACGGCGCAACGCGCTCGCGACCCGCTGGCTGATCTCGTTTGCCGAAGCGCGCGCCGATCATTCGTTCGCCGAGAAGTTCGCGTCCGAGATCGTCGCGGCGTCGCGCAACGAGGGCGGCGCGGTGAAGAAGCGCGAAGACACGCACAAGATGGCGGAGGCCAACAAGGCCTTCGCGCATTACCGCTGGTAGCCCCGGGCCCCCTCGCGGGACCGAGGCCCCGACGTAGACATCACGTAGACATCGCCATCGACGGGTGAAGGCGGCTCCTGCCGCCGCCTGGGCGCGTCAAGTCTCTCAACGGTGACGAGGGACGCGCCTCAACACTGCGGATGGACATTCAGCACATCACCGCACTTCCGGATCGGAAAGGCAGGTGGTGAGGAACCGATAAACCAGCATTCCGAGGGGTTCAGGACAGATCATGCCTCGCCAGACAGCGCTCGATCGCTACCGGAATATCGGCATCATGGCCCACATCGATGCCGGTAAGACCACGCTCACCGAGCGCATTCTCTTTTATACCGGCAAGATCCACCGGACCGGCGAGGTCCATGAGGGCGCGGCCACCATGGACTGGATGGAGCAGGAGCGCGAGCGCGGCATCACGATCACGTCGGCCGCGACGACGGCGTTCTGGCGCGACCATCGCATCAACATCATCGACACGCCCGGACACGTGGACTTTACCGTCGAAGTCGAGCGCAGCCTGCGCATCCTCGACGGCGCGGTCGCCGTGTTCTGTGCCGTCGGCGGCGTCGAGCCACAGTCCGAGACGGTGTGGCGCCAGGCGGACAAGTACAGCGTCCCCCGGATCGCGTTCGTCAACAAGATGGACCGCGTGGGCGCCGACTTCGACAACGTCGTGCAGATGATGAAGGACCGCCTCGGCGGCAAGCCGGTGCCGATCCACATGCCGATGTTCGTCGGCGACCAGTTCCAGGGCATCGTCGACCTCGTCGAGATGCAGGCGATCACCTACAAGGACGAGAGCCAGGGCAGCACCTTCGAGGTCCACGACATCCCGCGCGACCTGATCAAGAAGGCCGAAGAGGCGCGCTTCCACCTGCTCGAGGCCATCGCCGAGTACGACGAGCAGTTGCTGGACGACTACCTGCACGAGAAGCCCTACACGGCCGAGGACATGAAGCGCGCGCTGCGCGCCGGCACGCTGGGCGGCCACATCAATCCCGTGCTGTGCGGATCCGCGTTCAAGAACAAGGGCGTGCAGAAGCTGCTCGACGCCATCGTCGAGATCCTGCCGTCGCCGGTCGAGATGCCGCCCGTGCAGGGCCACACGACCGACACGTTCGAGAAGGTCACGCGGAAGCCCAGCGACGACGAGCCGTTCTCGGCGCTGGCGTTCAAGATCATGACCGACCCCTACGTCGGCCGGCTCACGTTCTTCCGCGTCTACTCGGGCGCCGTCAAGACCGGCGACCAGGTGCTGAACCCGACGACCGGCAACAAGGAGCGCATCGGGCGGCTCGTCCAGATGCACGCGAACAAGCGCGAGGAGATCAGCGAGGTGTACGCCGGCGACATCGCCGCGGGCATCGGCTTCAAGCGCGTGACGACCGGCACCACGCTGTGCTCGCCGGCCTACCCGCTGGCGCTCGAGTCGATGCACTTCCCCGAGCCCGTCGTCGACGTGGCGATCGAGCCGAAGTCCAAGGTCGACGAGGAGAAGCTGGCGACGGCGCTGCAGCGGCTGTCCGAAGAGGACCCGACGTTCCGCGTCCGGACCGACGAGGAGACCGCCCAGACGGTCATCTCGGGCATGGGCGAGCTGCACCTCGAGATCATCGTCGACCGCATGATGCGCGAGTTCGGCGTCCAGGCGAACGTGGGCAAGCCCCAGGTCGCCTACCGCGAGACGATCACGACCTCGGTCGAGCAGCGGCACCGCTTCATCCGGCAGACCGGCGGCAAGGGCATGTACGGCGACGTCACGCTGCAGCTCGATCCGCAGGAGCCGGGCAAGGGCTTCGAGTTCGAGAACAAGATCGTGGGCGGATCGATCCCCAAGGAATACATCCCGGCGGTCGAGAAGGGCGTCGAGGAGGCGATGAAGAGCGGCATCCTCGCCGGCTACCCGGTCGTGGACATCCGGGTCCAGCTCGTCGACGGCTCGTACCACGACGTCGACTCGTCCGAAATGGCGTTCAAGATCGCGGGCTCGATCGCGTTCAAGGAAGGCTGTGCCCGGGCGAAGCCCCGGCTGCTCGAGCCGATCATGGACGTCGAGGTCGTGGTGCCCGAGGAGTACATGGGCGACATCATCGGCGATTTGTCGTCGCGCCGCGGCCGCATCGGCGGCATGTTCACCCGTGGCGAGGCGCGCGTGATCGCCGCGTCCGTGCCGCTCGCCGAGATGTTCGGCTACGCGACCCGCATGCGCTCGATCTCGCAGGGCCGCGCCGTGTACTCGATGCAGTTCTCACGCTACGAAACGCTGCCTCAGGCCGTGGCCGAAGAGATCGTGGCCAAGGCCAAGAGCTGATACCGGCACAGGCGACGCACATCGACATCCCGGACGCGCGGCCGAACCGGCGCCGGACCATCTGATCAGGGAGGTCTCGTACATGGCCAAGCAGAAGTATGAGCGGACGAAGCCGCACGTGAACGTGGGAACGATCGGGCACGTGGACCACGGGAAGACGACGCTGACGGCGGCGATCACGATGGTGCTGGCGCAGAACAACCCGAAGATCACGGTGCGGGACTACGGATCGATCGACAACGCGCCGGAAGAGCGGGAGCGCGGGATCACGATCGCGAC
>JANLWK010000360.1:0-6238 GCA_031364505.1 Candidatus Eiseniibacteriota bacterium
CGCGTCGTGGAACGGCTCGAGATTGTGGAGCGTGGGCTCGTGCTGGACGTTGTGGCGGAGGATCAGGTCGGGAATGCGGAAGTGCAGCCACCGCTCGCCCCACGAGATCTCCTCCATGCCGAGCACGAAGCAGACGAAGCCCAGTGTTGCGTTGCCCAGCCGGCGCGGGCCACTCGCCCGCGCGGCCCAGCCCCAAGCGAACACGACCGCCGCCGCGTAGGCGACGACGGTGAGATTCTCGACGAGACGGTCCTCCTTGAGCATGCCGGCCGCCCGCGCATGCGTGGCGGGGATCGCGAGCATGAGCCCGAGCACGAGCGACGACAGCCCGGGGAACCACGCGATCGCGCGGGACGCGGGTCGGCCCAGGCCGTAGACGTCGCGAGCCACGTCGCTCATGCGGGTGAGTTCGGCGCTACATCCGGAACACGCCGAACTTCATCTCCGGGATCGGGGCGTTGAGGCTCGCCGCGAGCGACAGCGCCAGCACGGTGCGGGTCTCGGCCGGATCGATCACGCCGTCGTCCCACAGCCGCGCCGTCGAGTAGTACGGGCTGCCCTCGCGCTCGTAGGTGTCGAGGATCGGCTGCTTGAACGCCGCGATGTCGGAATCGGACATCGGCTTGCCCGCCGACTCGCGCTGCGCCTGCTTCACCTGTGCCAGCACGGACGCTGCCTGCTCGCCGCCCATCACGCTGATGCGGCTGTTCGGCCACATGAACAGGAAGCGCGGCTGGTAGGCGCGCCCGCACATACCGTAGTTCCCGGCGCCGAAGCTGCCCCCCACGATCACCGTGACCTTGGGCACCGGCGCGTTCGCGACGGCGTGCACCATCTTGGCGCCGTCCTTGGCGATGCCGCCGTGCTCGTACTGCCGGCCCACCATGTAGCCGCTGATGTTCTGCAGGAACACGAGCGGGACGCCGCGCTGGGCGGCCAGCTCGATGAAGTGCGTCGCCTTGAGGGCGCTGTCGCTGAACAGCACGCCGTTGTTGGCGAGGATGCCGACGGGGATGCCGTGCAGGTGGGCGAAGCCGGTGACGAGGGTCGTGCCGTAGCGCGCCTTGAATTCGTGGAACCGCGAGCCGTCGACGAGCCGGGCGATGATCTCGCGCGCGTCGTAGGGTGTGCGCAGGTCGCGCGGCATCACGCCGTACAGCTCCTCGGGGGCGTAGCGCGGCGGTTCGGGTTCGCGCAGGTCGAGCCGCACGGCGCCCGCGCGCGCCCCGCCGAGGTGCGCCACGATGTCGCGAGCGATCTCGAGCGCGTGCGCGTCGTCGTCGGCGAGATGATCCGCCACGCCCGAGATGCGCGTGTGGACGTCGCCGCCGCCCAGCTCCTCGGCCGTGACCTCCTCGCCCGTCGCCGCCTTCACGAGCGGCGGCCCGGCGAGGAAGATCGTCCCCTGGTTCTTGACGATCACCGCCTCGTCGCTCATCGCCGGCACGTAGGCGCCGCCCGCCGTGCACGAGCCCATCACGATCGCCACCTGCGGGATGCCCTGCGCCGACATGCGCGCCTGGTTGTAGAAGATGCGCCCGAAGTGATCGCGGTCGGGGAATACCTCGGCCTGGAGCGGCAGGAACGCGCCGCCCGAGTCGACCAGGTAAACGCACGGCAGGTCGTTCTCGAGCGCGATCTCCTGCGCCCGGACGTGCTTCTTCACGGTCAGCGGGAAGTACGTGCCGCCCTTTACCGTGGCGTCGTTGGCGACGACCATGACGTGGCGCCCGTGCACGCGGCCCACGCCGGTGACGATGCCGGCCGCGGGCGCCTCGCCGTCGTACAGCTCCCACGCCGCGAGCGGCGACAGCTCGAGGAACGCGGTGCCGGGATCGAGCAGGCGCTCGATGCGCTCCCGCACGAACAGCTTGCCGCGCGCGGTGTGGCGCTGGACCAGCTCCGGCCCGCCGCCTCCCTTGACGCGCTCCTGCCGGGCCCGCAATTCGGCCGCGAGCGCGCGATGGTGCGCGGCGTTGGCCACGAACTCGGCGTCACTCGTGTCGAGATGGGATTCCAGCAGCTCCATGCATTCGCTCCGCCTGACTCTCGCTTCGCGGTCCGTGCGACGCGCGACACCCTACATCAGAGCCCGCGACACCCGCACGGGCTCCCCCCCACCCGCGGTTGCCGGCGGGCTCGGCGGCTGCGGCTCAGTTCCGCCGCGGCGGATGCCCGTGATCGGACGCGCGCGCGAGCCAGCCCATCGTGACGGCGGCGCCCGGGTAGCCGACCTGGCGGTCGATCACCTGGCCGCGCGACACGAGCGCGAGCGTGGGGAACGCGTTCACGCCGCAGGCCGTCTGCAGCGAGTCCACGCCGGGCGGATTGCGCCCCTGCTCGCGCTGTCGGTCGGTCACCCGCACGGGAACGACGTAACCCTCGACGGCCCGCGCGAGCGCCGGCTGGGAGAAGATGTCGTGCGTCATCGCCTGGCACGGCCCGCACCAGTCGGCGCCGAACTCGTAGAGAATGGGCTTGCCCGTCGCGCGCGAGACGGCCTCCGCCGAATCCGCCGCGACCCAGCGGACGAGATCGGGCTGCGTGGCCGTCGCGGCCCTCGTGGCAGGCGCGTCGCCGTGGTGTGTCACCGCCAGCACGATGCGCGCGATCAGCGCGGCCGCGCCGATCGCGAGGAGCACCCACGGATCGCGGCGCGTGCTCCCCGCGACACGCGGCGCGGCAATCGCCGGCGCGCGCTCAGGCGTTTCCGGCATACGACAGCTCCCGGCGGTTGAGCCTCAGGATCGCCACGCCGAGCGCGAACGCCACGGTCGAGACGTACACCATGATCGACATCCACGGCGGAGGCTGGTGCTCGACGATCCACCCCAGCGACAGGTGCAGCGTGTAGGACGCGTTCAATTGCTCGACGAGCGCGATCACGGGCCGCCAGTCGTCGTGCTGGGCGACCTGGCCGAGGATGTTCAGCGCGATGTAACTGCCGACGAGCAGTCCCACGTCGCCAAGCCCGCCCGCCAGGCTCGAGAACATGATCACGAGCGCGGCGCCGCCGAACGCCTGCGAGATCCCTTCACCGGCGAGCACGAGGAACTCGACCCGCGTGGGAGCAGTTGGCCCGCTCGCGATCGCGGCGTAGGCGAGCGCGAGCACGCCCACGGTCCAGGCGCCCGCGAGCAGGCCCGTGGCGAACCAGCGGCTCATGACATAGGCAGGCCGTGACACAGGCCGGGCGAGCACGAGTTGGAGCGTGCCGGAGGCGATGTCCTGCCCGATCGCGCCCGCGGCGATGATGAAGCCGAAGAAAATCGCCGACGAGGCGATGGGTCCGAGTTGGTGGCTGAATATGGCGACCGGCATCAGCGACAGCGTGGTGATGACGAGGAGCGCCAGCCGGACGGGGCTCGACAGCCGGTTGCGGATCAGCGTCAGGATGAGCGTGCGGTTCATGGCGTCCCCTCGCCCGCGCGACCCACGGCCGCAGCGCCACTCGCCGCGCCGGCCGCGGCACCGGTGGCGTTCTCTCCGCTCCCGAACAGCCGCTCGAGCCGCCCCTCCTCGGGCGCCGCCTCGACCACCGGGAGCCCGGCGGCGAGCAGGGCGCCGAGCAGGCGCGTGGCCCCGGCGTCGTCGGCGACGGCGAAGCGCGCGTCGGGCGCCTGGAAGCCGTGGAGCGCCGCACCCGCGTCGGTGGCCAGCGCGCCGAGCCGCCCGGGATCCACCGTGGCGCCCGCCGTCAGCCGCACGCGCAGCACGCGCGCGAGCGCCGCCCCGGCGCGCACGGTCTCGGTCGCCTGGACGCGCCCCTGCTTCACGAACACGACGCGGTCGCACAGGCGCTCGACTTCGGCGAGCTGGTGGGAATTGATGAGGATCGTCGCGCCCTCGCGCGCCCGCTCGGCGAGCAGGCGGCGGAACGTCAGGATGCCGGCCGGGTCCACTCCCGACATCGGCTCGTCGAGGAACAACAGCCGCGGCCGCCCCAGCAGCGCCTGGGCGAGCGCCAGCCGCTGCAGCATGCCGCGCGAGTACTTGCCCACGCGCAGCCCCCACGCACGGGTCTCGAGCCCCACGCGGTCGAGTGCCGTGGACACATCCGTCTCGCGCGTGGACGCGTCGAGTCCCGCGAGTCCGTGGTGGTAGCGCAGGAACTCGCGGCCCGACATCCAGCGGTCCAGCACGAGACGCTCGGGCAGGTAGCCGGTGGCCGAACGGATGGCGAGATCGTCGGGATCGCGGCCCTCGACGCGGATGCTGCCGCGATCGGGCCTCAGGAAGCCGAGCAGGCAGCCGAGCAGGGTGGTCTTGCCGGCGCCGTTGGGGCCGATGATGCCGACCGTTTCACCCGCGGCGATCTCGAGCGAGACGCCGTCGAGCGCGAGGACGCGCCCGCCGAGTCCCGCGGGGCCGCGCGCGTAGGACTTGGCCACACCTTCGACCGCGATCGCGGTCATGCCGGCCTCACGAAGGGGTGGGTGGAGCGGCTCATGAAAGCGCATCATGCCAGATCGCCAGCCCGATTCCGACCGGGGCGGGCCTTGTGCTAGTTTTCCGCCGAGTCTGCCCCTCACGCTCACGCGCCAATTCGCCTCACCCCGCAACCGCCGGCCGTTCCGGCACGAGGTCCTGCGTGACCATCGACGTCCGTCCTTCGCGCATCGAGGTCGCCGATCGGATTCCGGAGGGCTTGGCGGACTCGTTCGTCGTCGGCAAGCTCGACGACTTGATCAACTGGGGTCGCGCCAACTCCCTGTGGCCGATGTTCTTCGGCCTCTCCTGCTGCTTCGTCGAGACGGCCACGGCGCTCACCGGGCGCCATGACCTGGCGCGCTTCGGCGCCGAGGTCATGCGCGGCTCGCCGCGTCAGTCCGACGTGATGATCATCGCCGGCACGCCGTTCAAGAAGATGGTGCCAGCGATCCTCCGGCTCTACGAGCAGATGATGGAGCCGCGCTGGGTCGTGTCGATGGGATCGTGCTCGAACTCGGGCGGCATGTTCGACGTCTACTCGGTGCTGCAGGGCGTGGACACGATCCTGCCGGTGGACGTGTACGTGCAGGGCTGCCCGCCGCGCCCCGAATCGCTGCTCCAGGCGCTGATGCTGCTGCAGCAGAAGATCGTGCGCGACGAGAAGCCGATGCGCGACGTGCTGCGCATGCGGGGCAGCCGCACTGGCACGACGCGCGACCCGCGCGTCGAGGGCATCACGACGACGTCCGACCCGCGCGGCCCCGGCCTCGAGGGCACGCGCCCGCGAGGCACGATCCTGCGCCCGAATTCGCCGGTACCGGCGGCGTATTTCCCGCCGTGGACGCCGGAGTCGCCGTGCCGGCCCGACATGAAGGGGCTGGACGGCGTCGAGGACGGGCTCCGCCAGAAGCTCGGCGCACTCGAGCGCGACACGACGCCGAGCAACATCGTGACGTGGACGGTCAGGCCCGATCAAATCGTTCCGGCGCTGGAGTATCTCAAGCGCGAGGCCCCGGTGCCGTTCCAGCGCTTCGAATTCTGCGCCGGCATCGACAACCGGCCGCGCGGCGGCGGGTTCCGCATGCTCTACCACCTGTCGGCGATCGAGCCGGGCAAGCCCCAGGTTCACATCGCGACCGATCTCGACGCCGTGGACCCGCACGTGCCGACGGTGACCGATGTGTATCCCGTCGCGAACTGGTACGAGCGCGAGGCCTACGACATGTTCGGCATCCGGGTCGACGGGCACCCCGACCCCCGCCGGATCTACATGCCCGACTGCTGGGACGGTTACCCGCTGCGCAAGGACCACCCGTACCGCGGCTCCGAGATGCCGCAGATGACGGAAGAGGACGCGCTCGTGTGGGAGCGCGCGATGTTCAACCACCCGCGGATCACGGCGGAAGACGGCACGATGCTGCTTCAGATCGGCCCGAACCACCCCGGCACACACGGGGTGATCAAGATCACCGTGAAGCTGGACGGCGAGACGGTGGAAGACCTGGACAGCGACATCGGCTACCACCATCGCGGCCAGGAGAAGATCGCCGAGCGCCAGACCTACTACCGTTACCTGCCGTACACCGACCGCATCGACTACCTGAGCGGCGTCTCGAACAACCTGCCCTACCTGCTGTCAGTCGAGACCCTGCTCGGCGTGCAGGTGCCGGAGCGCGCGAAGGTGATCCGCGTGATGATGGTCGAGATGTTCCGCATCATCAGCCACCTCGTGTGGGTGGGCACGTTCGCGCAGGACGCCGGCGCCATGACGCCGGTGTTCCTCACCTTCGAGTATCGCGAGCAGATG
>JANLWK010000438.1:0-7219 GCA_031364505.1 Candidatus Eiseniibacteriota bacterium
GTAGTCGACGGCCTCGGCGCCGTACATCTCGCTCGCCACGGTCAGGATCTTCTTCTCGATCGGCTCGTCCCATTCGTAGAGCGGGCGGAAGTGCGGCTTCGCCTCGTCGGCGACCGACCACACGAGCTCCGCGAGTTGCGCACAGCCGGCGCCGCCCTCCGCGAATGGCGACGCCACGACGGCGTGGATGCCGAGCCCGGCGCAATGCCGGCGGACGATCTCGATTTCGGCATCGGTGTCGGTGGGGAAATGGTTGATCGCGACGACGCACGGCTGCTCGAACTTGCGGATGTTCTCGACGTGCTTGTCGAGGTTCTCGAGCCCGCGCGCGACGGCCTCGGGATTCGGCTCGCCGACCTTCGCGAAGGCGACGCCGCCATGCAGCTTGAGGGCGCGCACCGTGGCGACGAGGACCGTGCAACGCGGCGCGAACCCGCCGTAGCGGCAGTTGATGTCGAAGAACTTCTCGGCGCCGAGCTCGAAGGCGAACCCCGCCTCGGTGATGACGATGTCGGCATACGCGAGGGCGAGCCGGGTCGCGTTGATCGAGTTCGTGCCGTGCGCGATGTTCGCGAACGGGCCGCCGTGGATCACGGCCGGCACGCCTTCGAGCGTCTGGGCCAGGTTCGGCTTGATCGCGTCGCGCAGCAGCGCGGCCATGGCGCCGACCGCGTGGAGGTCCGCGGCCCGCACGGCGGATCCGTCGGCGCGGTAGCCGACGACGATGCGGGCGAGCCGCTGCTTCAAGTCGTCGAGCCCCAAGGCGAGGCACAGGATCGCCATCACCTCGCTCGCGGCCGTGATGTCGAAGCCCGTCTCGCGCGGCACGCCCTCGGTGCGGCCACCGAGGCCGACCACGATGTCGCGGAGCGCGCGATCGTTCATGTCCATCACGCGGCGCCACAGGACGCGGCGCGCGTCGAGGCCCAGCGGGTTGCCCTGGTGGAGATGGTTGTCGACCAGGGCGGTGAGCAGGTTGTGGGCGCTCGAGACGGCATGGATGTCGCCGTTGAAGTGCATGTTGATGTCGTCGGCCGGGACCACTTGCGACTGGCCGCCGCCGGTGCCGCCGCCCTTCATGCCGAGATAGGGCCCGAGCGACGGCTCGCGAAGGGCCACGGCGCTCCGCTTGCCGATCTTCGCGAGCCCCTGGGCGAGGCCGATCGAGCAGGTCGTCTTGCCCTCGCCCGAGGGCGTGGGGGTGATCGCCGAGACGAGCACGAGCCGCCCGCGCGGTGGATGGGCATCGAGGGCAGCGAGGGAGACCTTGGCCTTGTGGCTGCCATAGGGCTCGAGGTAGGAAGGGTCCAACTCGAGCCGGCGCGCGATCTCCTGGATGGGTCTCATGGCGGTGGGTTCCGGGCGGGACCGCCGCGATGGGCGGCCGCGCCCTGCGGCACCCTCGCGACAGTGCTCCGAGCCTACTCGATCGACGATGCGAGTGCCGAGACGGGCAACCGAAACCTGAACGGAACCGGTCGCGCCGGGCGTGCCACCTATGGACCCCGCCGCGAGGCGCGTTTAGTATCCGTCGGTTCCGCGACGCCACTCGACGGGCGTCGCGGCCTCAGGGACGCGAGGCTTCTCGATGCATCCGATACCGATCCCCTCCAAGCTTCTCGAATCGCGCCTGCGCGCGGGAGTTCGCCGCTGCTCGCGCACCTGATGGCGGCGATCGAGGCGCCCGCGGCGCCGCCGCTGCTGGCGTTGCTCGGCGGCTTCTTCGTGCTCGTCGCGGGGATCGCGGTGCTGACGGTGGTTCCGCGCCGCTCGCCGCTCGTCTCGCCGCGGAGCACGGCGCGCGCCCTCGCCTACGCGACCGTCTACGCGCTCGCCACCGGGTGCTTCGCCCGGGTGCTCCATTCGGCCCTGCTGGGCTACGATCGCAGCCCGTGGCTGCTGGCGCTGGGTGATGTCATCTCCATCACACTCAGCCTGTTCGCGTGGGTCATGGTGCTCGCCGAGGGGCACCCGCTGGGCGCGATCGGGCTCCGCCGGATCCCCGCCGGCCGGCTGCTGCTGACCCTGGTGATGGGCGCGGGTGCTGCGGCGGTCTATTCCTTTGGACCTTACCGGGCCCTGATGACGTATCAGGTGCACACCACACCGGATACACTGGTGTTCGGGCTGCTGTGGGCTGCCGCCGGGTCGGCCCTGCCCGAGGAGTTCCTGTTCCGCGGCTACCTGATGAGCAGCATGGACCGGCGCGTGAGCCAATGGGCGCGCGTCGTTCTGCCCGCGCTGGCGTTCGCGGCGGTGCGGGCGCTGAGGTTCCTCCCCGGACCTCACTTCACCACCGTGGAATGGCTGGGCTACGTGTTCGGACTCGCGCTGCCCCTGGGGCTGTTGTGGGGCATGATGCGCGAACTGGCGGGCGGGGTGATCTGGCCCTGTCTCCTGTCGCACATCCTGCTCGAGTTCGGCCCCGCACTTGCAGGAACCCGTCCCTCGCCGATGTGATGACGCCTCCTCGGGCACTCGAGAGACCATGAACCGAACGATGTCGATGTCGACGCTCCTCCGGGCCGCACTGCTCGCCGGATTTCTGCCGGTGGCGATTCCCGCCGGCGCCGAGCCGCGCGCCACCGCCGCCGAGATGGCGGAGCGGGTCCGCCAGGTCAAGCTCATCCAGGCGCTCCACGTGATGGGCGAGCGCTGGGAGAGCGAGCATGCCTCGCGCAACCCGCTCGGCCCCGAATTGTGGCGCATGGGAGAAGGCGCGCCGCAGGGCGGCGAAGGCGGCGAGGCCGCCGGGCGAGGTGAGGGCGACGCGTCCGGCGGGGACGCGGACGAGGACGCCATCGAGAAGGCTGCGGGGCTGTCGCAGCGCCCGGCGCGCTGGAGCAACGAGAGCACGGCGTCCCGGCGGCGCGATCTCCGCTCCTCCGGCCGGCTCGGCGCCCTTGGGACCTTGGGCACGGCCTCGTACGCGCGCAACGTGCTCGTCAACGATCCGTCGCTCGACGACGACTTCCAGGGCGATGCCCAGGCCGAGCCGGGCATCGCGGCGTGGGATCGATTCGTCGTGATCGCGTGGAACGACGGACGCGGCCAGCACGAGGGGGCGACGTTCCCCGGCTTCATCGGCATCGCCTATTCCACCGACGGCGGTCAGACGTTCACACAGGGTGGCGTGCCGCCGAGCAACGTTCCGGGGGCACTCGGACCCGGCACGTGGACCAGCGACCCGGTGCTCACGGTCAACGAGAAGACCGGCGACTTCTACTTCTGCGCGCTGTTCGACCCGTTCTCGGAATCCGAGGTCCTCCACGGCGTCGCCGTCGCGCGGTTCAATTTCGTCGGCAACACGCCGGTATGGAACGCGCCGCGCGTGGTCCGCGCGCTGCCCGGCGACTTCTCATCGACCGACATCGACAAGCCGTGGATCGCGGCGGACTCGTCGTCGAACACGCTGTACCTGTCCTACAACCGCTACTTCAACAGCTTCGACGACTCGGTCCTGTTCACCCGCTCCACCGATCGCGGCTCGACGTGGTCGCCGTCGATCACGCTCAGCTCCGCCGCCGCCTCGGGGTGGGTACAGGGATCGCGCCCCGCGGTGGGCCCGCTCGGCGAGGTGTACGTCACGTGGAAGGAGGTCGGGCTCACGAATACGGGCCTCGACTACCTGCGCATCCGCAAGTCGACCGACCGCGGGCTCACGTTCACCCCGGAACAGGCGGCTGTGACGTTCTTCGACAACTTCGGCACCGGGGCGCCGGCGTTCAACCGGGACCAGGGCATCGCGCTGCCCTCGATCGCGGTCGATCGCACGAACGGCACCCGGCGCGGCCGCGTGTACCTTGCGTGGAACGAGTCGGTGAACTTCTACGATTCGCTCCCCGACAGCCTGCCCACGCGGCTCGAGGTCGAGGACAACGACTCCGCCTCGGTGGCCCAGCCGTTCACGCCCGGCGAGACGATCAAGGGCGACTGGAACAACCTGAACGACTTCGACTACTACCGGTTCGAGGCGACGCAGGGAACGAGTTACATCTTCTGGTCCGACCATGTCGCCCCGCGCTATCGCATGCGTGTCCTCGGCACCGACGGCGTGACCCGGCTCGCGTTCTCCGGCGACCCCGACCACTTCCCCGCCAGCGAGGGCCTCATCGTGTGGACGTGCCCGGTGAGCGGCCGCTACTACCTGCGCATGGTCACTGAGGGGTTCCAGACCGGCTCTTACCGGGTGCGCACCGCAATCGACATCCCGGGCGGCGACAGCCAGCGGGCGCGCGACCAGCGCGACGTGTTCGTCGCCTCGTCGGGCGACGGCCTGACCTGGAACACGCCGCCCTCGCTCGTCCACCCCGAGGAGTCGCCGTTCTTCGACAACTGGCTGCCCGAAGTCGTCGTTGCCGGGTCGAGCAGCGTCTACACGGTGTGGTTCGACTGGTCCGACTCGCCGATCGCGTTCACGGGCGGACAGTCCTCGATCTACATGGCGCGCTCCGACGACGGCGGCGGCAGCTGGTCGGCGCTCGGGCCCGTGTCGGACCAGATCGGCGACTGGACCGCGGCCCACTGGAACGTGGTGCCGAACCAGGGCGACTACATCGGTCTCGTCGCCACGCCGACGACGATCCTTCCGGTCTGGGCCGATCCGCGCGGCAGCACGCCGGACATCTGGACGGCGCCGTTCGCGCTGAACGCGCTGCAGATCTACGTCGAGAACGTCATCGTCGACACGTCGGGCGTGGCGCTGACGTGGCGCGCGCGTGGCACGCCGCCGAGCGGCGCCAACATCTACCGCCAGATCGTCGGCTCGACCGGATACGCGCTGCGCGCCGGCGGGACGTTCGACGGCTCGGGGCGCATCGAGTTCCTGGACGACGAAGTTCAGCAGGGCACGCAGTACCGCTACGCGCTCGGCGTCTCGCTCGGTGGTCCGGAGCAGATCGTGGGCGAGCGCACGGTGTACCTGCCGGGTGTCTCGTCGCCGCTGTTCTCGTTCATGGGCGTGCGGCCGAACCCGAGCCGCGGGCAGCTGGTCGTGAACCTGGCGCTGCCGGATTCCCGGCCCGCCGAGATCGCGCTCTACGACCTGTCGGGGCGGATCCTCAACAAGCGCACGATCCAGGGCTTCGGCCCCCACGACGTCGACATGGGTGCCGGGCTGTACCTGGAATCCGGCGTGTACTTCGTCCACCTGTCGCACGGCGACCGCGAGGTCACCCGGCGCGTGTCGATCGTACGCTGACGCCAGGCGGGGGCGCCGCCAGGCGCCTTCCAAAGTCATCGCAGGCAACCCTGGGCCGGGCCGTGCGTATCCAAGGAACCATGAGGACCTCCCGTCACGCCGCCCTGCCCGTGGCCCTGTTGCTGTGCCTCGCCGCGTCCCCGGTCGATGCCGAGCGCTATCTGCAGGCGGAGCCGCGCGTGTTCCCCCTCGAGGGAGCGACCCGGCTCAGGGTCGAATTCCCCGTCGGCAGCATGACGGTCGAGGGGGACGAGGGCACGACCGTGCGGGCGCTCGTCCGGGTCGATTGCCGGAGGCACGACACCGACGAGTGCGCGCGCCAGGCGCGGCGGATACGCGTCGACCACCGGGTCTCGGACGGCCGGCTGTCGATCGACGTCAGCGGCATCCGCAAGGAGATGACCTCGCGCATCAGCGTGGAGATGCGCCTGCTGGTGCCGCGCCGCATGCAGTCGCGATTCGAAATGGGCGTCGGCAACCTCACGGTGTCGGGCATGACCGCCGACCTCGAGGCCGAGCTGGGTGTGGGTGAGCTGACCATCAAGGGCGAGGAGAGGCACTTCCACGCGGTCGCGGTGGAATCGGGCGTCGGCGACGCCACGATCCGGACCCGGTCGGGCGACATCCGCGAGAGGGGCTTCATCGGGCACACCGCCCACTGGGACGACGGTCGCGGCGCGAGCACGCTCTCGGCCCACGTCGGGGTCGGCAAGGCCGAAGTTAACTTACGCTAAACTCCGGTGGGATCCCGGCCGCGCCCCTCGCGTGCGCCGCCGCCACACTCCCCCGCTACACCCTGTTGCAGTTCCTCCACTCACCCGCGCAGTTTGCACCCCGAAGGCTCTCGGTCCCACGACCGGGCGGCGCGCCCGTTCGATCGCCACTCCCCGTGGCCGGCCCGCGTTCCGAGCCCGATTGACGCGGTCGCGATGCGCATCGGCGGACCGGGGAGCCCGCCGCGTCGAGACCGCGAGCACGCGCGAAGTACCCGGGCACGAACCTTGTTTATGTTCCGTGTGGGGCAGGCGCTGTTCAACGATTTCGCATCAGTGGAAGAGGTCAAGGATGCCTCCGCTCAACATCAAAGTGCCCACACTTCTGGACCGGGCGCTCATCGGCCTCCTGATCCTGGTCGTGCTCGTTCTGCTCGGCATCCAGGCCATGCACACGAGCTGATTCCCCGGCCACAAAGCAGAACCCGGCTGCGGTCCGCGAGATTCCCACCTCGCGAGCAGCCGGGTTCATGCGTTTAGGGCGTATCGTCGCGCCACAGGTAGAGGCTGAGCGACACGAAGAACCCGAGCAGCGTCCCGAGCGCCAGGATCCAGAGCGGCGCGTGCGCCTCGAACTCGCGGGCGAGGTCGGCCGCGGGCCACAGCTCGATGCGCCACATGACGGCATCGCGCAGGGTGACGTCCTCGCGCGCGTTCTGCGTCCCCGGGCCGCCGTCGACGAGCTGCGTGCCGTAGACGAAGTCCGATCCCTCGAAGACGCCGATCGCGAATCCCGCCCGCACGCTGCGCGCGAGTGCCGCGTCGAGCACGTCACGCTCGCGCCCCACACCGACGACGAAGCCATCGCGACGCGAGCCCGGAGTCACGGGTGCGCAGACGAGCACCTGCCGCTCGCCGGAGGCAAGCGGCGCCGTGGTGACGACGGCGGCGTCCCGCGGCGGCGTCTCGGTCACGACGCGGAGCGCCGTCGCGCGCGACTCGTCATCCGAGAGCGCCGCGGCCGAGGTCACGCGCGCCGCGGCCGGCAGCATGCGGCGCACGGCGAGCGCCGAGTCGAGGACGAGGAGCGCGCGAAACGGTGCGCTGGATTCGCCGAACGCCTGCTCGAAGCCCGTCGTGTCCCCGCCCGCCAGTCCGGGATGTTCCGTGACGAAGCGGCGGAGCAGCGCGGCGCGCGTGTCGAGCGCGTGCACCAGCTCCTCGCGAACGCGGCCGGCTTCGCTCTGGACGACGGCGTCGCGCGTCCGTTGTTCGGCGCGCACGGACGTGAGCCACAGCGCGTAGG
>JANLWK010000042.1:0-6765 GCA_031364505.1 Candidatus Eiseniibacteriota bacterium
CTGCGGAGGAGTAGTTGTGCTAATCTTTTAGGATGTCGAAGTATCTGATGCGCGGTTTTCCCTGTGCGTCCAGCGCCAGCGAGGTGTTCTCGCCCCCGACCCCCGCGGCGTCCACGTTCTCGAGCGTCCACACCCCGCCCGCCTTGCTGGCGTACTTGAGGTCGAAGTTGGTGGCATCCAAGTAGCTGATGCGAGGGTTGCCCTGGGTGTCCAGCGCCAGCGAGGTGACGTAGCCCACGTCTCCGGTGGCGTCCACGGTCTCGCGCGTCCACACGCCGGCCGCCTTGCTCGCGTACTTGAGGTCGGCGTTGGTGCGGGCGTAGTAGCTGACGCGAGGGTTGCCCTGGGCGTCCAGCGCCAGCGAGGTGTACTCGCCCACGCTCCCGGTGGCGTCCACGGTCTCGAGCGTCCACAGCGCGCCCGCCTTGCTGGCGTACTTGAGGTCGTCGTTGGTGTCGTCGAAGTAGCTGATTCGAGGGTTGCCCTGGACGTCGAGCGCCAGCGAGGTGCGCTCGCCCACGTTCCCAGTGGCATCCACGGTCTCCAGCGTCCAAACCCCGCCGCCCTTGCTCGCGTACTTGAGGTTGGTGTTGGTGTTGTCCCAGTAGCTGATGCGCGGATTGCCTTGAGCGTCCAGCGCCAGCGAGGTGTATTCGCCCACGGCCCCGACGGCGTCCACAGTCCTCGTCCACCACGGGCTCACGAGGTCGGGGGCGATCTGGATGTATCCCGGACTCTCCGACGTCGAGAACGGAGACACGCGCGTGATCCGCACGCGCGCGTTCTCGGTGGTCAGCGCAGGCACGTTGATCGTGACCTGGTTACTGGAGACCGACGACAGCAGCGTCGAATAGGTGAACCCACGATCGTCGGAGAGCTGGATCGCAACGCTCCCCGAACCGCTCCAGCGCACCGTCTGCTGGCTGCCGGCGGCCCAGCGCTCGCCGCCCACAGGGGAGAGTAGGTGCACGGACGAGTCGGTGTACTTGAGGTCGCCGTTGCCGACGTCGTAATAGCTGATGCGGGGGTTACCCTGGGCATCGAGCCTCAGCGAGGTGTCGAGCCCCAAGTTTCCCGTGGCGTCCACGGTCTCGAGCGTCCACACCGCGCCGCTCTTGCCGGCGTACCTGAGGACGGCAAGGTCACCGTGGTAGCTGATGTGGGGGTTGCCCAGGGCGTCCAGCGCCAGCGCAGTGGAGCCGCCCACGAACCCGGTCGCATCCACGGTCTCGCGCGTCCACACGCCGCCGTCTTTGTTCGCGTACTTGAGGTCGAGGTTGGTGGCGTCGTAGTAGCTGATGCGGGGGTTGCCCTGCGCATCCAGCGCCAGCGACGTGAATTGCCCCACGTCCCCGGTGGCGTCCACAGTCTCGATCGTCCACACCGCGCCGCTCTTGCTCGCGTACTTTAGGTCGTCGTTCGTATTGTCGTAGTAACTGATGCGGGGGTTGCTCTGGGCGTCGAGCGCCAGCGAGGTGAAGCGGCCCACGTCCCCCGTAGCGTCCACGGTCTCGGACGTCCACACCCCGCCGCTCTTGCTCGCGTACTTGAGGTCCCCGTTGGCGTTGTCCCAATATCCGATGCGAGGGTTGCCCTGGGCATCGAGTGCCAGCGAGGTGAACTGGCCTACGACCCCGACAGCGTCCGCGGTCTCGAGCGTCCACACCGCGCCGCTCTTGCTGGCGTACTTGAGGTCACCGTTGGTGGCGTCGAAGTAGCTGATGTGGGGGTTGCCCTGGGCGTCCACCGCCAGGGAACAGTAGACGCCCACGAGCCCGGTGGCATCCACGGTCTCGACTGTCCATACCGCGCCGCTCTTGCTCGCGTACTTGAGGTCGCTATTCGTGCCGTCCCGGTAGCTGATGCGGGGGTCGCCCCGGACATCCAGCGCCAATGAGGTGAAGTAGCCCACGTCCCCGGTGGCGTCCACGGTCTCGTGAACGAACGGAGTCGTGGCGGCGGCGGGCAACGCGATCAGCAGCAGGGACGCGAACGCGAGCTGCGTGAACGTGTGCTGGGCTCCGTTCGGTCGCATGGGCCGTGACTTTCGCAATGGAAACGCTCTCACTCGCCGGATGCCTTATCGGAGGACGGCGATCTTCAGCTGGTTGCGCTCCCCACCACTCTCCGCTCGCACCAGGTAGATGCCCGGACGCACGGCACTCCCCTGCTGGTCACGTCCGTCCCACCGGACCACTTGCTGCGCGCCCGTGAAGCTGCCGCGCGCCAGCAAGCGTACGAGACGGCCCGAGATATCGTGGATGCTCACCTCCGCCTCACCGCCGCGGGCGCCGATGCGCCCAAACACCGCGAAGCTCACGCTCAAATCACCGCCCCGATATGGCAGCGGCCACGCGGCGAGCGGGCGTGCCGGCAGCAACGACGCCTCGCCCAGCACAAGCTCCTGCCCAAGGCCGTTCACCGCGCTCAGCCGGTAGCGATCACCCGCGCCCCCCGAGGCGTCGGTGTAGCGCGTCTCGCGCGTCAGCGGCACCAATGTGCTCCAGCTCGTGCCACCGCCCGCGCGCTCGATCCGGTAGCCGGCGAGATCGGCGGGCCCGGGGTCGGACGCCCAGATCAGCTCGGCTCCGCCCTCGGGAACCATGGCGACCAGGAAGCTCAGCAGCGAGATCGAGGTCTGGATGGTGAAGAAGCCCCCCGTCCGCGCACGACTCGCGGGCACTGCGCGGTCCAGCTTGACCTGGGCGAAGGTCGTCGGCGTATGCGGCACGACCAACCGATACTCACCCCCGCTGAGCCCCGTCTCCTGAACCTGCCACGAGTTGCCGCCGTCGACGGACAGGGAGAGATCCACGCGGCCGGTGCCGTCCCAGGTCACTGTGCGTGACGCGCCGACGGGCCACACGTCGCCGGGGGCGGGTGATGAGATCTCGATCGCCGCCGAGGCGTACTTGAGGTCGAAGTTGGTCTGGTCGTAGTAGCTGATGTGGGGATTGCCCTGAGTGTCCAGCGCAAGCGAGTTAAAATAACCCGCGTCACCCACGGCGTCCACGGTCTCGAGCCTCCAACCTCCGCTGCTCCTGCTCGCATACTTGAGGTCGGAGTCAGAACTGAAAACTTTGGTGTCAAAGTAGCTGATGCTGGGGTCGCCTTGGCTGTCAAGGGCCAGCGAAGTGAATATGACAAAGGGTGCTTGGATGGCGTCCACTGCCTCGAGCGACCACACCCCACCGTTCCTGCTCGCGTACTTGATCTCCTCGGTCAGGGCATCGTGGTAGCTGATGTGGGGGTTCCCCTCAGCGTCAATTGCGAGCGAGCCGTTGTAGTTCGACCCGATCGCGACGGTCTCGAAGGTCCATGACGCACCGTTCTTGCTCGCGTACCTGAGCTCACTGAGGCCGCCAGAGTAGCTGATGCGGGGGTTGCCCTGGCCGTCCAGTACCAAAGACGAGTAGTAGCCCCCGGCGAGGTCAACAGTTTCAAGCGTCCAAATGCCGCCACTCTTGCTCGCGTATTTCAGATCGCCATTGGGGTCGTCCGTGTAGCTGATGCGGGGGTTGCCCTGAGCGTCCAGTGCCAGCGAGGAATAGTCACCAACGCCCCCTGTCGCGTCCGCGATCTCGAGCGACCACGCTCCGCTGCTCTTGCTTGCATACTTAAGGTCGGCGTTGGATACGTCGTAGTAGCTGATGCGTGGATTACCTTGGGCGTCGAGCGCAAGCGAGGGGCGGAACCCCACGTTCCCCGTGGCATCCACGGTCTCGAGCGTCCACACCGAACCGCTCTTGCTCGCATACTTGAGGTCGCCGTTGGTAACGTTGTAGTAGGCGATGCGAGGGTTGCCCTGAGTGTCCAGCGCCAGCGAGTTGTGTTGTCCAGTGGCACCGATGGCGTCCACGGTTTTCGTCCACCATGGGCTTACCAGGTCGGGCGCGATCTGGATGTACCCCGGGCTATCCGACGTGGAGAACGGTGACGCGCGAGAGATCCGCAGCCGCGCCTGCTCGGTCGTCAGGGCCGGAACGTTGATCGAGACCTGGTTGGCGGAGATCGACGACAGCAGCGTCGTGTAACTGAACCCACCGTCGTCCGAAATTTCGATCGACACGCTGCCGGCACCGCTCCAGCGCACGGTCTGCTGGCTGCCCACGGCCCAGCGCTCGCCGCCGACTGGCGAGAGCAGGTGCACCGCGGAATCGGTGTACTTGAGGTCGCCGTTGGTGTCGTCGTGGTAGCTGATGCGGGGGTTGCCCTGTGCATCCAGCGCGAGCGAGCTGCGGAAGCCCACGTCTCCGGCGGCGTCCACGGTCTCGATCGTCCACACCGCAGCATTCTTGCTCGCAAACTTGAAGTCGTTGTTTGTGTTGTCGTAATAGCTGATGCGGGGATTGCCCTGGGCATCCAGCGCCAGCGAGGTGTTCAGACCCACGACCCCGGTGACGTCCACGGTCTCGAGCGTCCAAACCGCGCTCCTGCTCGCGTACTTGAGATCGCCGTTGGCGCCACTGTCGAAGTAGCTGATGTGAGGGTTGCCCTGGGCGTCCAGCTTGAGCGAGGTGTACTCGCCCACGTCTCCTGTGACGTCCACGGTCTCGAACGTCCACACTCCACCGTTCTTGTTCGCGTACCGGAGGTTGCCATTCGTGGCGTCGTAGTAGCTGATCCGGGGACTGCCCTGGGCATCCAGCGCCAGCGATGCGAAGTAACCCACGTCTCCAGTGACGTCCACGTTTTCAAGCGTCCACACCGCGCCGCTCTTGCTCGCGTGCTTGAGGTTGCCGTTGCTGCCGTCGTAATACGCGATGTGGGGATTGCCCGCGGCGTCGAGCGCCAGCGAGGCGAACTGGCCCATGTTCCCGCCGGCCTCCACGGTCTCGAGCGTCCACACCGAGCCGCTCTTGCTCGCATACTTGAGGTCGCCGTTGGTCACGTCGTAGTAGGCGATGCGAGGATTGCCCTGAGTGTCCAGCGCCAGCGAGGTATGCTGGCCGACGATTCCGGTGACGTCCACCGTTTCGAACGTCCATACCGCGCCGCTCTTTCTCGCGTACTCGAGATCGCCGTTGGTGGCATCCTGGTAGCTGATGCGAGGGTTGCCCTGGGCATCCAGCGCCATCGACGGATATTCGCCCACGTTCCCACTGGAGAGCACGGTCTCGTGCACGAAGGGGGTCGCGGCGATGGCCGGCATCGCGAGCAGCAACGCGATGGCGACCGCGAGATGAGCGATATGCAGTGATACGCGAGATGAACTCTGGTTGGATGGCATGGCCTGCGGCACCTCCGGCTCGGCGAGTCTTCGGCTCACCCGATGGATCGATCGACGGATCGGTATGTTTTCAATCATTCAGGCATCTCATTTGATGACGACCCAGCGGCGCGTGGCGACAGCGCCCAGGTCGTTTTCGACTCTCAGGAAGTAGAGGCCGCTGGCGGCCACGTTCGGGCGCCAGGAGACGTAGTGGCTGCCGGCGTCGAAGCGCTTCGGTGCCTGCCGCGCGACACGGCGGCCGTTCACGTCGAAGAGCGCGAGGCTGACGTCAGACGCCGCGGGAAGACGCAGTTCGAACGACGCCCCGTCCCGCGACGGATTCGGAGCCGGTGCGCCGAGCGCGAACGACACGTCCCGGGCGCCTTCCACCGAGGTCGTCGCGGGTTCGTCGGACGCCAGCGTCGAGAGCGTGAGCTGATTGATGGATCCGCGCCACGTCCAGCCCGCGCCGTCCGTCGACGTGGCCACGTGACCCTCGCGGCTCGCCGCCGCGAGCCAGATGCCAACGCGCGCGAGGCCTCTCATCCCGACCTGCGAGAGGGCGCCCACGCCCGTCCAGCTCGAGCCCGCGTTCGTGCTTCGATACACGTCTCCGGCATCGGTCAGCAGGTACAGCTTCGAGCCGATGGCGCGAATCCGGCGGGCATCGGACACCGGGATCGTCGACCTGGGTGTCCACGACGAGCCACCGTCCTGGCTCTCGAACACCTCTCCCGTTCGCGTGGCCGCGTAATAGCGCACCGACGGAGTCGTGAAGGTGAGGCTGACGAAGCCGCTGCCCGTGAGTGCGGCGATCGGCGTGAAAGTCCCGCCCTGGTCGAGGGATCGGTAGAGCGATCCAGTGGCGGTCAGCACGAGCAGCGCGCCATCCGGACGGATCACCAGGTCGACCGCGTCGGAGACTGGAATCGCGCCCACCGCACTCCAATTCACGCCCGAATCGGTGGAGCGGTAGATCTCGCCGGTGCGGCTGGCCAGGAAGAGATCCGAGCTGGACAGGCGGGCGGAGAGCGCAACCGCGTCGCGCACCGGCAGCGTGGAGCGCGCGCTCCACGTGACACCGTTGTCCGAGGAAGTGAACAACTCCCCCGTGTCGACGAGGCCGAATAGCGTCGCGGCGCTGGCTGGCGCCTGCAAGAAAAGCACGGCCAACGCCGTGCCCATGAGGAATCCGAGATGCGGTCGCACGGCGGCCCCGAGGGAGGATCCGCTACTCGACTGGCTGAGCTCGAGAGTGTCCCGGAACCCCAGTCGGTCGAGAGTGTCCCGGAACCGCAGTCGAGTAACAATCATTATCTTCCCTCCTCGTATGTATTTTGCATCGCGACTGCGCCATTCGATGAAGCCGTGGGCCGGGTGGTAGCGTGGCCGCGATGGCCGACCCGACGCCGCCGACCCACAATCTCAACGTCTCGAGCTTCCGCTCGCTCGTCACGCCTCGGCAGCTCAAGGCCGAATGGCCGCTCACGGCGGCGAGTGCGGCGACGGTCGCCGAGGGGCGCGCCACGGTCGCGGCGATCCTGGACGGCCGC
>JANLWK010000051.1:0-4822 GCA_031364505.1 Candidatus Eiseniibacteriota bacterium
AGTAGAGTCGAGGAGAGGCGCGGTGACTTGGGGCCAACGCCTACCGGCCATCGTTCCGTTTCCTCTCCCCGCTCATCGAACCGGACGTGCGGGTTTCCCGCATCCGGCTCTCCGACAGGCTTCACGGCAAGGCCCACGGCAGCGATTTGTTTCCCGGCCGCGTAAGGCGTAGCACGCCGAGCTCGCCGTACACCATCGTGTCCGGGAACCGGTCGTAGCCACGCCCCCGCACCTTGTGTCGCCGCGCGAGGAAGCCGCGAACGCGCTCGGAGACATGGCGGTCGACCGCTCGATATGCCGCGAGCCGCGACCCGTAGGCGAAGTATCCCGACCAACCGCGCAACAGCGCGTTCAGTTGGTCTCGCACTTCGGTCCACGTCCCCGGATTGCCGGCCACGAGCAGATCGCTCACCTTGTCCTTCACCCGCCCGATGCTTTTCCTCGACGGGCTCGCGCCCGGATACTTGCGGCCATCGCGTCGGCGCCAGTGCGGGCCGAACGTATATCCGAGGAATTCGAACCGCTCCTGCCGGCCATCCTTCACCGAGGTCTTTGCCTCGTTGATGGTGAGCCCCAGCCTCGACATCACGCCGCGCGTCCACGCCAGCGCCTGCCCCGCTCGACCGCGGCTCAGGATGACGAAGTCGTCGGCGTAGGAGACGACATGGGCGCGGAACGCCGCCGTCCTCTCCGTCTGACGCCAGTGCTTCAGGAAGCGGTTGATGTAGAGGTTGGCAAGCAGCGGCGAGATGACCCCGCCCTGCGGCGTGCCATGCTTGCTCCCCTTGCCTCCCGTCATCCGCCGCTTCCCGTCGCCACCCCGTTCCTCCACCGGCGCCTTCAGCCACATCTTGACGAGGGCCAGGATCTGCCGGTCCACGATCCGCCGCGCCACGCACTGCATCAACTCGGCGTGCGGGATCGTGTCGAAGTACTTGGAGAGATCGGCATCCACCACGTCGGTGTAGCCGCTCCAGAGCAGCCCGTGGACCTGCCGGATCGCATCGGTTGCCGAGCGTTCCGGTCGATAGCCATGGGTATTGGGCTCCAGGTCCGCCTCGAAGATCGGCTCGATCACCAGCTTGACGGCAGTCTGCACCACACGGTCCCTAATCGTCGGGATGCCGAGTGGCCGCTCGCCGCCGCCGGGCTTGGGGATCATCACCCGCCGCACCGGCTGACACCGGTACGTCTTCGCGCGCAACTCCTCGCCGAGAGCCGCGAGCCACGCCTCCCGCCCCGCCGCCTCGATCTCGGCGAACCCCACCCCGTCCACGCCCGGCGCCCCGCGGTTCTCCCGCGCCAGCGCGTAGGCGTGGGCGAGAATGTCCGCCCGCCAGACCTTGTCGTAGAGCTGATAGAAACGGAACTCCGGCTCCGCCTTCGCCTTGCCATAGAGCTTCCTCTGCAGCGTCCGGACCTTCTCGGGCTTTGTCAGGCTCACGCCAATCTCCCGTATCCTCGGCCGCTTCGAGAAGCATGCCAGAAGTGAGGGCCCTTCCCTCCACCGGCATTACCCGGCTTCCTCAGTACTACGACCCTCTCCGACTCCCGCCCGGCCACTTCGCTCAACAGCGATGTTGGAGTTGCCTCCAGCCGAGCGGGTCTCCCGCGATTACCCGAAGTGTCTTTCCAACGTGCCGTGCCCATTACCCCGGCGGACCAGAACGGGTGCGCGTGTCGATTGCTTCCCCATCCCATGCAGCCTTCCCTCGACGGTAGAGAGGTCGGCGTCCACAACTTCGCTTTTCGAGGCCTGCTCAGGCTTCACTCGCGTTACGGCCCGCTGGATCGCTCGGCGGCCCAAGGCCGCCTTTGTCACGAGGCTCCGGCACGGCCAGTTGCCCAGCCACACCGCTCGTCAGCTACCAGATCAATCGACAACTCCCTGGACGGAACCTTCCTCCATTGACACCTCGCGCCTTCGCGGCGCACTACCGCCGAGCGGAACGAATGACCGTTGTTCCATCCCGCTCGGCGAGCGGCCAATGGCCGCCAGCGCGAGCGCCGTAACGCAAAAGTTGCGACCTCTTTCAGGTCGGAACTTTCGCTTAAGAGTTTGAGTTTGTCCGCGTCATCCTCGACCGCCGATGGGGAGATGCAGATTGACCGGAGACCACCCGTGACCAACCTCGACGGCCCCCGGCGCGAGCCGATCGGACAACCAGCCACCTCGCTGGTCGTGCTGTTGCACGGCTACGGCGCCGATGGCAATGACCTGATCATGCTCGCCGACACTTGGCGCCGCCATCTCCCGGGCACCGCCTTCGTCGCCCCCAACGCACCCGAGCCGCTACCGTGGGGCGATCACGGCGGCCGCCAGTGGTTCGCGCTCGAAGCGCACGATCCCGTCGAATGTCTGCAGGGGGCCGATCGCGCCCGTCCGGCCCTGGACGCCTTCCTCGACCATGAGCTCGCCGCCCGCGGCCTCTCCACGTCACACCTTGCGCTCGTCGGCTTCAGCCAGGGCACCATGGTGGCGCTCCACGTCGGCCTGCGCCGCCCCGAGCCCCCGGCTGCCATCGTCGGCTTCTCCGGTGTCGTCGCCGGCGCCGAGCGCCTTGCCGGCGACATCACCTGCCGCCCGCCGGTGCTGCTCATCCACGGTGCGCAGGACAATGTGATTCCGGCTCAGGCATGCCCATATACCCAGCAGGTGCTGGCCGGCGTCGGCATCGACGTCGTGGCCGAGGTTCGCCCTGGTCTCGGCCACGCCATCGACGGACAGGGAATGGCCCAGGCCGCCATATTCCTGGCCGCTCGGCTCGCCTGATCGGCAGGCCGCCTGCCCACACCCTCAACAGCTTGTGGTGCTTCACAGATCGGACATGCAGGGCTAGTATAGCGGCGACGTCAGGGTGCGATCCTGATTCGTGCGGGAAACCGACAGGATCCAGGAACGTGAATGCTCAGACTGCCATGCCGGAATCGTTCCCGGCTTTGGTCCTGAACGCGGACTTCCGGCCCCTCAGCTACTATCCCTTGTCGCTGTGGTGCTGGCAGGACACCGTCAAGGCGGTGTTCCTCGACCGCGTCAACATCGTATCGGAATACGACAAGTCGGTGCACAGCCCGACTTTCGAGATGCGGCTGCCCAGCGTCGTCGCACTGAAGACGTACGTCCGCCCCGCGCGCTACCCGGCCTTCACGCGCTTCAACGTATTTCTGCGCGACCGCTTCAGTTGCCAGTATTGCGGCTCTCGGTCGGACCTGACGTTCGATCACGTGATCCCGCGCTCGCGTGGCGGCCTGACCCGCTGGGACAACGTTGTCGCCGCCTGCTCGCCGTGCAACCTCACCAAGGGCGGCGAGATGCCGGGCAAGGCCGGTATGCACCCCATGCAGGACCCCTACCGACCGACGGTGTTCGAGCTGCACCGCAACGGCCGCCTGTTCCCACCCAACTACCTGCACCACAGTTGGCTGGACTATCTCTACTGGGATACCGAGCTCGAGCCGTAGGCCCAGCGCACTTATCAGCGCACTCGATCTCACTTTGTGAACAGATCACACTGCGGATGGAAGTAGCGGGAGAGGGGCAGTCTCCGTACCCCAACGGCGCCAACGACAGGCGTGCCCCTCTCCCTTACCCCTGGCTTACTCACCAGAAGGCGAGGGAAATTCGTCGAGAGCCTGATCGCCTGAGTCGCGAGAGGTCGGCGAGCCTCGAAGGCGTGCATCAGACTCTCAGACAAAGACTTAGGGCACGTTGGGCCGTGCATACTGGTTCCATCGAAGTCAAACGTGCCCTAAGCCGCCCGTCGCACGGGCGTGGCAGAGATCGCTTCGGCTACCATTAGGACGGCTTTCGACCAATCGACCGTCCGGCCAGCCTCACTGGCGATGCCGAACGCAACGAGCGCGTCCTCTGCCTTGCCGCCGTCCCGGAATATGCGCGCGCACGACTGCCGCGCAAGACCGAGCGACTGCTGCCACAGTGCGGGATTGATGTGATCATACGTCATGGTCTGACCTTGGATCCTGTCCGTAATCGTCTGGTCTCGAGGCCTATCCGAGAGGGGGGCAAGCACGTCCAGCTTTTGGCAACACGACGCTGAACCGTGAACTGTGCTGCCTATGCGACATGGGTGTGTCTCGCTGGACGCGCTTGCCTTCTCGTGCGGGGGAGGGAACCCCCGAAAGGGATCTCGAGTGCGACTGCCTACCTGCTCTGCTGGGCCTTCCGGCCCTTGTTGTCGTTCGACGCCTGGGGCACGTTGCGAATGGGCTCGATCCCGCTCAGCACCCCGCACACCACATCGCTCAACGAACGCCACGAACCGACGCAATTTTCCACGGCACGCCTCACTGCTTGTTCTTGTTGACGGGCAACCGGACGCTTGCCGACGCAAACTCACGCACTCGACCCACGACGCGACCTGCGACGACGCCACTGAACGGATGCTGACAGGAACTCTGGGACGCTACTAGTGCAGGGTTCTCGCGACAGCCTGTCCGGGGGTGACCGGGGACGCACCGGGACCGGACCGGGCTGCGGGAGTGACGCGACTGGACACCAACGCAACAGGTACGAAAGACGCAAGACGCTGACTGACGCGCCGCACTCGACCAAGGGCGGCTAGACGGTGGGCAACGCTGGACTGGATACGCTCGTGTGCCGCCTTCTTTACTTGCGACAACGCACCGGCGAGAACGCTGCGGGGCGACGGCCCCACTCTCATCGGCTTTACGGACTGCAACGCAACTGGACGCGACGAACTGGACTTTACGCCACCGACGCGACTAGTCGTTACGCAACCCCACGCAACCCCACGCAACTGACGGTAACCGAGGAACTCCGACGCACTCTTCCCGGTCGCCC